>NZ_JAAARL010000021.1:0-131407 GCF_009908205.1 Pseudomonas sp. Fl5BN2
CCCCTTGATACCCCCAGCTCGAGAAGCAGACAGGCGAGTCTGTTGACCCGCTCATTGAGCTGCCTATACGTAACCTGCTCATCGCCATAGCCGAGAGCCAGTGCTTCAGGGGACCTCTCCACCTGGGCCTCAAACAACTCCGGCAGCATAAGGCAGGGCAACTCACAGTCGGTCTGGTTGAGCTCGACCAAGGTGCTTTGCACTTCTTGCGGGGAAAGCAGATTGAACAACCCCACAGGCGACTGTGGGTTGCTCAAGACTCTGCTAAAAAAATCCTGCAAACCTTCGGTATAACTTTCTAGTTGCGGCTCGTCATACAAAAGAGTGTTCGCATCCATACCCAGGATAATGTTTTCAGTCGCATCATCACAAAAGAAAAATATATTCAGGTCTTTAGCCGGACCATTGGCGATATTATTCGGCGAGGCCACAGCCTCCCCAAAAAAAGGGGTTTTGCCAAAACGCTCTATATTTACAGTTGTCTTGAAAAGCTCCTGCTGAGCCGCCAACAAATTCAAGTCACGCAGTACATCTTCATAACGATACTGCTGATGCAGCAAAGTGCCCTTGATCTCGGCTCTGACCTTGCTCAGTACGTCCTGCAAGCTGTGCTTTGGCAAGAGAGTCAAGCGTATAGGTAGAATGTTTGACATCAGCCCTGGAATATTCCTCTGGGCTCTTCCCACACGCCCAGTAACAGGCAATCCTATAACCAGCTCCTGCTGGCCGGTCATCTTGTATAGGTACATACAAGTCAGGGCTACGAGCAACTGGGAAAAGCTGCAGCCCAACTTCTCCGGCGACTTATGCAGCAGCGCTACCATGGCTGAAGAAAAAGCTTTTCTGTGACGACAGGTTTTGCTTAGCGGAGCGTCTTTACGCGCCAGACTCAAGGGTTCGGGAACATCCTGAAAACGCGAAGACCAATAGTCTCTATCGCGCTCAAATTTTAAAGATTGACGGTAGGCCGCATCAGCAAGAACAAGCTCTTTAAAATCACCAAAATAAGCTGCTGGTGACTCCTGATTGGATAGTAGAGCAGTATAGACTTCTGCCAGCCTATGAATGATCAGATGGCTACCGAGCCCATCCTGAACAATGTGATGATAGCGCTGATAAAAAATGAACTCACTCGGCGACAATCGAATAAGAACAAACCTGAACAGCGGGAAGGTAAACAAGTCACAGGCCTGCTCAGTGTCGCCGAACATATACCTCTGGGCTGTAGCCAAGGGCTCAGGAATGCTGCTGAAATCAACGAACTCCAGCTCGAAAGCTTCACCTGGCTCGAGCGTTTGCCGGACCTCGTGACCGTCTTGATAAAGGCGAATGTGCAACGCTGATGCCTCGGCGACCACTTGGCAAGCCGCCTGACTAAAGCAGGAAACGTCCACCCCGCCTTTGATCAACCAATAATCGCTACCGTTGTAGACCTGCGGAAAACCACTTAACTCATGACCTAAAAACACGCCCATCTGAGAAGCAGTCAACGCAAAGTCTCGACCACTCGCAACACCCCTAACGTTACTCATCCCTGAACCACCTAAGAGTTTTAAGGCTAAAGTAAATCACTGACAGCAAGAACCACCACAACAAAAAACCTTCATGTGGGTAATGCCGCAGATATAGATCCGATAGAAATCAAGCAACAATACAAATCATTGCTGAAGGTTATTGCCAGATCTAAAGGCCGGTAAATCCAATCCTTCACGGCCTTATAATCTTTGCAAAATCATCACCTACCCATTGATTCAATCAAGCTTGCCGGACGCATATCTTTCCAGTTGTCATTTATATAATCGAGACAGGCTTGACGAGTATTCGGGCCAAGAATCTGGCGCCAACCTTTTGGGCATTCGATGAATTCTGGCCACAAAGAGTGCTGATTTTCTTCATTTACCAGCACAACAAAGCTCAACTCATTATTTTCAAAGGGATTAGTCATTGCACTCTCATCATTACAGTTAAACAACAATTAACTTACATTCCATGTCTGCCTCGAAGGAGACATCAAGGATGCCGTGCTAGAAAACTCCCAATCGATGCAGATCAACCCTCTAAAGAAGGCAACACGCCATCATTAGATGATGTGATGGCGTTCTGGACACAGATAACCATACGGCCATTCGCAATCAAGAAATCCGACACCTCCGCTCTTCACCGACACCGAATTTTCATGCCGGCTACAACATGCGATAGATCCACAAGATGCAGTATTTTGTTTTATCAACTCAACACATAGAGTGGCCTTTAGGAAATTTCCTAATCAACAATCGTTCTTTTCCTACAGCTAACCGTATATATTTGATGAGAAATTGGGCGCCATTCCTACACTAAATATAATGAATAGATGGGCGCCTATATTTATAACCAATAGAAACTATAAACATGTAGACCTCTAGAGGACTCTGAAAAATACGTCCTGAGTTACCTCCTCCCCCACCCAGAGCACCAGTCGGCGAGCGTTCTGAAGAAGCCGATGACCTTCTACTCACGCCGAGCTCGCCGGCAAACGCAAAGAGTTGTTTCTAATCGAAAGAAAGGCTGTGCCGTGGAAAGGGCTGATCGCCTTGATCAGACCGCACGACCCGAATGATGAAGGAGATCGTCCGGTTTATCCGTTGATGGCGATGTTGCGAGTACATCTATGAAGCCAGCTACCAATGTAGCCAGCAATTGGTCTGTGGGGCTGCGATCTGAAACCGCGACAGTCAAAAACGCCCATAATTCGCAAGCCCGGACGATTGAACTTGGGCCGGCCAGAAGCGGACGCGCGCTCGGGCATCCTGAGGACAGCTGCCGCGCCGCTGACAGCTACTTGGTAGCGCGGAGTTTCTTGAAGTCGTACGCCGGCAGCCAGTCAACCTTCAACTCCTTTAGAACGCACGTCGAACGCTTGCTGCTCTGGGCACTGATTATGGCTCGCAAGCCGCTCTTGGATTTGCGGCGCTCCGATGCCGAGCTATTCATGGAGTTCTGTCTTCCCGGACTGGATCGGCCCCATAGTCAAGTCTCGGTTCAAACGCATCGGTGGGCGCTTTTCCACCAGCACCTGATGGTCGGAGCGGCGCACCCCGCACAACGCGGTCGGTGCCGTGTTGATCAGTGCTGTGCGTCACTCGTCGATATCTTGATGCGCAGCCCTTGAGCGACGAAGCTCAAACCGTCGGGTATCTCACGAGCATCGCCCTGCTCCCTGAACAGCACTTGTCCGCGGGGTAATACCACCGTCACATCCCTGAACAACGGTATATCCACCGCCCCCCGGCAGATCGATTTTTTCAATATTGATCACGGTAGCAAACATGACCTTGTGCCCGGCATCGTCAGCATCAAGCAAGGAGCAAGGCAGATCGATGTTCATCGAGGCTACTATCTGTCGCGCGCCGTCGGCCAGTGATGGCGTGCTGGTCCAGTACACCTGTCTCGGCTTCTGTTCGAGCATCATTGCCTGCATCGCGCATAAACCTGCGAATAAGTGTCCAGGCTGGGTATCCCGGTGTCCCCGCGTCGCGAGCCGATAGACGGCACTGCCAGTGTCGCGCCCAACTGCGGAGAAATTATGAAAAGTTGCGGTGACGGGAAAACCGACGTCGACCAGAACAGGCTGTAGAAATTAGCCAGTTGCCGCCCCAGCGACAACATCGACTGATCAGCTGCACTGGTGACTGCTCTTGTGTTCAAGATCATTCTTCCTGATCTTTTTGCGCTGGAACGACACGGATGGCATTGTCCCTGGTGGGTTTCTATTGCAGATTGCGCAGCACCTCTGTGAGTCTGCGTACAAACGGATGGCGCATAATGCCAATGTGGTCTCCTGGTAGGCGGGTCACCGCTATATCGCCCGCAACAGCCTTACGCCATCCATTAATGAGTTCGTCTCTATCAATGCCGTCTTTGTCGTTGGTGGCAACAATGAGGCTCATTGGACCTGGATAAAGCGCCGTAAGATGGTAATCGGCAAGTGAATGGGCTATGAATGCGCGCACGCGGATTGCGAACTCGGAGAGTTCCAACTCTTCTGGCACGGCGCCAGCAGCAACCAGGCGAGCGTACAGAAGTTCGACTTGCCGCAAGTCGCCAAGCCGGTGGAATTCGCTTTCTTCGAGCGCCAGATCAACCCCTGTAAGTTGTGCAAAACTCTTGCCGATCTCTACGGCCCAGCGGCTGTTTGGCCAGCTCCGCTTCATTGTTTGCTGCTCCGTTTGGCCCGGCGGCATGCTGTCGACCACTGCGAGCAGCGTGACCTGCTCATCTTGGCTAGCTAGTCGTCGCGCGATCTCGAAGGCAATCAGGCCACCGAAAGAGTGGCCGCCCAGCCGGTATGGGCCGTGAGGCTGGACACGGCGGATATCGGCGATCAGTTCGGTGGCAATCGCTTCAACGCGTGTCGTATCGTCAGTTACTTCGTCAGCTCCCGTAAGATGCATCCCCCAGACCCTAAACGTGCCGGCCAACTCGCCGGCAAGGGCCTGCAGATACGGCACATGCCCGCCGGCGCCAGGTGCGAAGAACAGCGGCGGCGCGTCGGATGGCGTAGACAGTGCAAGCAGGGCCCCCACTTGAGTAACGTCCTCATCGTTGGCGTTGGTATTGATGAGCCGTGCCTGTTCGCCGATCGTCATCACCATCATAAGGCGCGCGGCCACGCCCTGATCAAGCCCAAATACCTGACCCACACGCGAACAGACCCTCAGCATCAGCAGGGAATGGCCGCCGAGTTCGAAGAAGTTGTCGTAGCGGCCGACGCGCGCCAGCCCCAGCAGGTCTTGCCAGATCTGCGCAATCGCCGTCTCGATTTCACCTTGCGGCGCTTCGTACTCACGGCTGACCACGGATGACTGGTCCGGCACCGGCAGCGCCTGGCGATCCAGTTTACCGTTGGTGGTCAGCGGGAAGGAGGTCAGTGTGACGAAGGCGCTGGGGACCATGTACTCCGCCAGCGAAACCAAGAGTTCGTCGCGCAGTTCTGCGGCCGACAATTGCTGGCCTTCTTTGGCAATCACATAGGCCACCAAGCGTTTGTCGCCCGTGTCCTGGCGCGCAAGCACCATGGCCTCACGCACTCCCTTGCATGCGGCCAGCTTGGCTTGGATTTCCCCCAGTTCGATGCGGAAACCGCGAATCTTCACCTGGTCGTCATTGCGGCCCAAGTATTCGATGTTGCCGTCTGGTAGCCAACGACCGAGGTCGCCGGTGCGATAGAGCAGCGCATCGTTAGTGAACGGGTCGACGACAAACTTCTCGGCGGTCAGCTCCGGGCGGTTCAAATACCCTTTGGCCACGCCGTCGCCGCCAATGTACAACTCACCCGCCACGCCCAGCGGTACTGGCCGCTGATAGGCATCGAGTACATAGACTTTTGTGTTGCCAATCGGACGACCGATCGGAATGCTGCCCTCACCGACCGTTTTGATCTCAAAAGTCGTTGTGAAAGTCGTGGCTTCCGTCGGACCGTAGCCGTTGAGCAGGTGCTGCGGCGTGCCCTCTTTCAATACCTGGCGAATCACTGCCGGGTCAAGCACATCTCCGCCGACGATCAGGTAACGCAACTGGCCGAACACGCTCATCAAACCAACGGCGTATTGATGGAACAGCCCTGCCGTCATCCACAGCACACTGACCGATTGCTCAACCAGCAGTGTTTTAAAGCGTTCTTGCGACAGCAGCACGTCCTGTTCAACCACAACCAGACAACCGCCATTGAGCAACGGCGCCCAAACTTCGAGGGTGCTGGCGTCGAAGGCCGGGTTGGAGGCGAACGCCACGCGGTCCTGCGGGTTGAACGAGGCGTAACCGTTGTTGATCACCAATCGACTAATCGCCCGGTGCGGAACCAACACGCCTTTCGGCGTGCCGGTCGAACCTGAGGTGTACATCAGGTAGGCGACCGACTCGGCGGACTGTATCAGTTCCAAATCGTGAACCCATTCGCCTGACACCACGCTGTCCAGATCCACACGTCGGGCACCATCAGGCACAGTCGCCGAACTCAGCGCCAGCACCACCTGTGCCCCACTGTCCTGCACCATAAAGTGCTGGCGCTCAGTAGGCGCGCTGACATCCAGCGGTACATAAACCGCCGCGCATTTGAGAATCGCCAACTGACCAATCATCAACTCAAGCGAGCGTTCCAACAGAATCGCTACACGGTCGCCCGGTTGAACTCCAAGGCCAATCAAGTGATGAGCCAAGCCATTGGCCTGGGCGTTGAGTCGGCTGTAAGTCAGGGTTCGCGAACCATGTACCGCCGCCGTAGCCTCCGGACAAGCCCGAACTTGCGCCTCGAACAGCTCATGAACGGTTTTGTCCTGCGGATAACTGCGGGTCGTCGCATTGAAATCCACCAGCACTTGCCGACGTTCAGCGGACGGCACAACCGACAAATAATTCAGCGATGTCTGCGGTGCCCGTTCCAGCGCTTCCACCAAACCTTCCAACGCCACCTGCATGTAAGCGCAAACACGTTGCGCGCGAATGCCCGGTGTTGCCAACACGGTCAGGTTGAACCCATCGTTTTCGTCGTCCACCGACAAGGTCAACGGGTAATTGGTGCGTTCTTCGCTGGTCAACACCTCAAGTCCGTGCCAGGCGTCTTGCGCCTCTTTGGACTGCGAGGGCGTTGAACTGTGGCGATAATTGAGCAAGGCGCCGAACAACGGTAACGGCGCGGCCACACTGCTGCAACGTTGGGCCAGGGCCAGCGAGGCGTGTTCGTGACCCAGCAGTGCAGTCAGTCGCCCATGGGTGGTTCTTACAGCGGCGCGCATGTCCTGGTCGCCCACCTTTATGCGAAAGGGCAATGTGTTGATGAACATCCCCAGCGCACGCTCGGCCCCTTCGCCGCCCCGCATCCGGCCCATCAGCACGGTGCCGAACACCACGTCTTCGCGTCCCGACACGCAACTGATCACCTGTGCCCAAGCCAGATGGACCAGGCTCGCAGCGCTCACCCCCAACTGACGCGCCTGCGAACGCAAGCGTCGACCTAGGTCGGGCGCCACTGCTTGTTTTTCTTCCTCGATGCCGTCTCCGTCATGCCGAACGTCCTGCACGCCGAACGGCAGCGTTGGCTCGTCGATGTCAGCGAGCATTTCGCCGAAGAACGCTTCATGGGCCTTGCGACTGACGCCCAGTCTCGCCTGGGCCACGTAGTTCCGGTACGGCATCGCATCGCCCAACGTGCTTGCCTGACCGAGCAAGTATGCCTGCATTTCCTGCTGTACCCACTCCAACGCCAGGTGATCGAGCGCCATGTGATGGAACAGCAGCATCGCCGCCCAGCGCTGATTGGGCTCGTCATAGGCAAACGCCAGCCGCATCAGCGGCGCCTCAGTCACATTCAGGCGATAGTGCCGGGCGTCGAAACGGTCGTGCAATTGTGCGGCGACATCCCCGGCTTGCGGGGCCAGCACCAACTCCTCCAAACCCAGCCTGGCCTGACGCCAGACCACCTGCACCGGTTCGTCCAACCCTTCCCAGACCACGCTGGTGCGCAGGATATCGTGGCGATCGATGACGCTTTGCAACGCCTGGAAAAAATCGTCCAGTCGCGTACGGTTCGAGGCCACGAACATGGCTTGCAGCACATAGGGATCGCCCTGTTCTGCGGCAATATGGTGATAAAGAATGCCTTCCTGCAGTGGCGCCAGCGGGTAGATGTCCTGCACATTGCGCGCCCCACCCGGCACCGTCACCACGATGCGATCGATGGTCGGCTGATCCAATTTGACCAGCGTTAGCATGCCTGGGGTGATGTATTCACAATCGGCCAGGATCAGGTTTGCCGGGACACTCACTTCATGGCCGCCACCCACCGCAGCCGCCAATGCGGCCAGGGTCGGCTGGCCGAACAAGACGCGCACATCGGCACTCAGCCCGGCCTGGCGCATCTGCCCGATCAGGCTCACGGCCAACAGCGAATGTCCGCCGAGTTCGAAAAAGTGGTCATGCCGGCCGACACGCTCGACTTTGAGCAGGTCTTGCCAGATCTGCGCCAGCGTCGTCTCGACTTCGCCTTGCGGGGCTTCGTAACCACAGGTGATGACCGACGCCAGCCCCGGCTCGGGCAACGCCTTGCGGTCCAGCTTGCCGTTGGTGGTTAACGGCAGACTATCCAGGCGCACATAGGCGACCGGCACCATGTACTCCGGCAATTGCTGCTGCATATAGCCGCGCAGGGTCTCGATCTCCAGCGGCTGGTGTTCGGTGAACCAGGCCACCAGGCGACCGTCGCGGGCCAGCACCACGGCGTCCCTGACCTGCACGTGCTCGCCCAGGCGGGTTTCTATTTCGCCCAGCTCGATGCGCACACCATAGATTTTCACCTGGTCGTCGTTACGGCCCAGGTAATCCAGGGTACCGTCCGCCAGCCAGCGCGCCAGGTCACCGGTGCGGTACATACGCGCCTGCGGGGCGCTGCTGAACGGGTCCTTGAGGAAACGTTCGGCAGTCATTTCCGGGCGGTTCAGGTAACCCCGCGCTACCCCGGCGCCGCCCACGTACAACTCGCCGACCACGCCCAAAGGCACCGGTTGCTGACGCTCATCCAACAGGTACACCTGGGTATTGGTTACCGGTTTGCCAATGTGCAGGACCTGACCAGCCTCAATCCGGCCAGAGGTGGCCACCACGGTTGCTTCGGTCGGGCCATAGTTATTGACCAGGTTGAAACGCTGCGGCTTGTTGAATTGACGCAGGCGGTCACCGCCGATCAGCAGGGTTTTCAGGGTCGGGTGTTCAAGGTTCTGGCTAAACGCATATTCCGCCACTGGCGTCGGCAGGAAGCTGACATCCAGCGGCTGGGCCAGCCACCACTTGAGCAGCGCATCGATGTCTTCGTTGCCGTCGTGGGCCGGTGCCAGGTGCAGGGTCGCGCCCACGCACAGCGTCGGCCAGACTTCCCAGGCCATCGCGTCGAAACCGAAACCGGCGATGCTGGACGTGTGACTGCCCTGCCCCAGTTCGAAGGCATCGCAATGCCAGTTCACCAGGTTGTCGAGGGCCTGGTGTTCCACCATCACCCCTTTGGGCAAGCCGGTGGAGCCGGAGGTGTAGATCACGTAAGCGAGATGTGCCGGGGTCAACGCCGTAATATGCGGATTGCCCTTCGACGGGCCTTGCCACAGGCGACTGTCCAGCTCCAGCACCGGTACCTTCAGGGTCGGCAGGCGCTGCGCCACCGCAGGTTGAATCAACACGGCCACCGGCGCGCTGTCGCCGAGCAAGTAACTCAAACGTTCGGCTGGATGAGACGGATCAATCGGCACGTAACAGGCACCGGCCTTGAGAATCGCCACCAGCCCCACCAGCATTTCCAGGCTACGTCGGGCACAGATTGCTACACGGTCGTCGGGCTGCACACCGAGTTCAATCAGTTGGTAAGCCAACTGATTGGACTGTCGGTTCAACTCGGTATAGGTCAGGCTTTGCCCCTGATAAACCGCCGCCAGCGCGTGGGGGTGCTGGGCGACCTGCAATTCGAAGCGCTGGTGAATGGTCAATCCGTACGAGTAGTCGATACGCGTGTCGTTAAAGTCGTTCAACAACTGCCAACGTTCATTGGCGGGCAGAATTGACAGACTGTTCATAGGGGTCTGTGGCGCCTGCTCCAGTGCCTCGACCAACTGCTCGACGACAATGTTCACGTAATCGCAGATCCGCTGCGCGCCCACCGAGGCGACGACCAGTGCGCTCAAGCTGAAGTCTTCGCCCAGATCGTTGACGCTCAAGGTCATCGGGTAGTTGGAGCGTTCCTTGGCGTGCAACAGGTGCATCCCTTGCCATGCCCGCTCAGTCTCTTCACTGATGGCAGAGGCAGCAGCCGAAGTATGCCGGTAGTTGAACAGTGCACTGAACAACGGCATCGATTGCGGCACGCCGCTGCAGCGCTGTACCAGGGCCAGCGATGCCAGCTCGTGAGCCAGCAAGGCAGACAACCGGGCATGGGTAGCCTTGACCGCCGCCCGCACGTCCTGATCATTGATGTCGACCCGCAGTGGCAAGGTGTTGATGAACATGCCTAGTGCACGGTCTGCACCTTCCCCGCCCTGCATACGGCCGATCATGACAGTGCCGAACACCACACGCCCGGTGTTTGAGACAGCCCCCAGCACCTGGGCCCAGGCCAGATGGAACACGCTGGCCGGGCTGACCCCGAGTTGCCGTGTCAGTGCCCGCAAGCGCTGACTCAGCCCCGAATCCAGGGTCAAGTCGACCTCATCAATGTCGTACCCGTCATCGCGCACGTCCTGTATACCGAAAGGCAGCGTCGGCTCGTCGATATCCCCCAGCATTTCGCGGAAGAACACCTCGTGTTCCTGATCACGGCTGCTATGACGGGTTTGCACCACATAGTTGCGATAAGGCACGGAAGCACTCAGGTGATCAGCCTGGTCCAACAGAAACGCCTCCATTTCATGCTGCACCACGTCCATCGCCATGTGATCCATGATCGTGTGGTGGAACAGCAGCATTGCGACGATGCGCTGGCCGGCTTCATCTTCGGCATACACCAATTGCATCAGGGGTGCCTGGGTCACGTTCAGACGGTGCTGGCGTGGGTCAACGTGGGCAGCCAACTGCGCGAGGACATCGCCTGCGCCCGGGTCGGGTTGCAGCGCCCGGACGATCATCCGGGCCTTGCGCCAGACCACTTGGATCGGCTGCTCCAGCCCCTCCCATACGAACCCTGTACGCAGAACATCGTGACGGTCGATCACCTGTTGCAAGGCCTGGGCAAACTGCTGCATGCGCTCAAGGTCGTCGAAGGCAAACTGTACCTGCTGAATGTAGAGGTCGCCCTGTTCGGCGCTGATGTGGTGGTAAAGAATGCCTTCCTGCAGCGGCGCCAGCGGGTAGATGTCCTGCACGTTAGCCGCGCCGCCGGTCACCGTGGCCACGATACGGTCAATCGTCGGTTGATCAAGGCTCAACAGCGGCAACATGGGCGGCGTGATCTGCGTACTTCCAGCGGGGATGCCGTTGGGCGGAACCTCGATCTCGCCAGCCCTGCTCGCGCGATAGTCGCCGGCTTGGATCAGCTCGATCAGCGCAGCCTTGTGCTCACGCAGCAAGGCCATGATCGACGGTTCGCTGAGTGACTGTTTGCGGCCACTCGCGACGAGTCGATCGTCCTTGACCGACAGTTGCACATCCTTTTCTTTCAGTATCGCCAATAGCTCAATCACGCTCACAGCTCAATCTCCATTCTTTCTGTGGCTGCTGCATATCCCGAGAGCGTGGGCTGCTCGAATAGGGTTCTGACATCGGCTTCCAGACCGGCCTGGCGCAATCGCTCCATCAGGCTGACAGCCAGCAACGAGTGCCCGCCCAGCTCGAAAAAGTGATCGTGGCGACCGACGCGGTCGACGTTAAGCACTTCGGCCCAGAGCCGGGCCAGGGTCATTTCCACATCACCGACGGGGGCTTCATAGTCGCGGGTAATCAGCGAATCGAGGCCTGGTGCCGGCAGTGCCTTGCGGTCGAGTTTGCCGTTGGGGGTCAGCGGCAGCGCGTCGAGGTGCACGTAGGCGGCCGGGATCATGTAATCCGGGAGTTGGGTTTGCAGGTGACGGCGTAGTTCGTCGATGTCGAGTGTTTGTGGCGCGGTGTAATAGGCAACCAGGCGTTTTTCGCCGAGTATGTCTTCGCGCGCGAGGACGGCGGTTTCGTTGATGTCCTGATGCTGCGCAAGTTTGGCTTCGATTTCGCCCAGTTCGATGCGGAAACCACGGATTTTGACCTGGTCGTCGTTGCGGCCCAGGTATTCGATGTTGCCGTCTGGGAGGTAGCGGCCCAGGTCGCCGGTTTTGTACATCCGGGAGTTCTGAACGCTACTGAATGGATCATTAAGGAAGCGTTCGGCGGTCAGGTCGTCGCGGTTCAGGTAACCCCGCGCCACGCCGGCACCGCCGATGTAGATTTCTCCTGCAACGCCCAGCGGTACGGGTTGTCCGTGGTCGTCCAGCAAGTAGAACTGGGTGTTCGCAACGGGTTTGCCGATGTGTGCCGCAAAACCGTCTTCGCGATCCATCGACACCCAGCTTGAGTAGGTGGTGGTTTCTGAAGGGCCGTAGAGGTTGCACAGGCGTTTGACGTTGGTTTGTTCGAAGAGGTTTTCTACCAGACTGCGTTTGAGGGTTTCCCCGGCGACGTTCACCGTGTGCACACCTTTGCTCAGTCCGCCGGACTCCAGCAAAGCCTTGAGTGCCGAGGGCACGGTGTTGATCAAAGTAACGTCGTGCTCGCCCTGTTGCAGTTCCAGCACATTAGTCACGACGTCGATGCTGCCGCCGGAAGTCAATGGCGCAAAACACTCATAGACCGCCAAATCGAAGTTCAACGAAGTGGAGAACAGGGTTTTGGCCAAGGTCTCACTGTCAAACGATCGATGCGCCCAGGTCAGGAAGTTCACGGTGTTGCGGTGTTCGATCATAACGCCCTTGGGCTGCCCGGTGGAGCCCGAGGTGTAGATCACATACGCCAGGTGGCGCGACGTTAGTCCAAGTGCTCGGGCATCGGGGTTGCTGTCCGCCAGCTGATCGACAGTCGGGTTTTGAACGTCAAGCAGCACCGTGGGAAGTGTGTGGGCCGACTCATCGACCAGTGAGCGCTGGGTTAAGAGCACCACCGGTGTCGCATCGGCCAGCATATATGCCCGCCGTTCGGCCGGGTAGGCCGGATCCAGCGGCACATAGGCCCCGCCGGCCTTGAGGATGGCGAGCAGGCCCACGACCATTTCCGGGCTGCGCTCGACGCACAGGGCAACCCGGTCATCGGGGCGCACCCCCAGTGCGATCAGGTGATGGGCCAGCTGGTTGGCGCGGCGATTGAGTTCACCATAGCTCAGGGTCTGCTGCTCAAACACCAGCGCGGTCGCAGCGGGGCTGCGCTGCGCCTGGGCCTCGAACAGTTGGTGGATCAGCGCGTCCTGCGGGAAGTCTCTCTGGGTAGCGTTGAAGCCGTACAGCAGTTGCTGATGCTCTTCTGGTGATAGAACTGGAAGACTCAGGACAAGCCGTTCTGGTTCGTCGGCCAATGCTGCGACCAGCCCAGTCATAGCGGTGGCCAGGTAGGCAACTATTCGCGCCGGATCGGCGCCCGCCGCCGTCTGAGCCGTCAGGTTGAAACCGTCCCCCAGATCGTCCACCGAGACGGTAAACGGGTAGTTGGTACGCTCTTCCCCGCTCAGCAGGCGGATGCCTTCCCAGCCCAAATCCGCGCCGCCGGAGACACTATGACGGTAGTTGAGCAAGGCGCTGAACAACGGCAGTGCCGGGGCCACGCCACTGCAGCGCTGGGCCAGCACCAGGGGGGCCTGTTCGTGTTCGAGCAACACCATCAGCTCGCGGAAAGTGGCCAGCACAACATCCTGTACGCCCCTGCCGGCAAGGACAATGCGCAGCGGCAGGGTGTTAATGAACAATCCCATCGCCCGCTCGGCACCGGCATAACCCTGCAGGCGGCCCAGCAATACCGTACCAAAGACCACGTCGTCACGGCCGCTGGTCCGAGCCAGCACCTGCGCCCAGGCGACATGGAACAGCGCGCTCGGGCTGACCCCGAGCCGGCGCGCCTGGCTGCGAAGCGCCTGCGCCAGACCGGCGGACAGAGGAAGCTGGGCTTCGGTCACCTCCTGCCCGTTCCCCTGGATCTCGAGCATGCCAAAAGGGGCGGTCGGCACGTCAACATCGGCCAGCCGCTCGCGGAAGTAAGCCTCGTGCACCTCGTTCGGCACGCTCCGTGTCTGGGCGATGAAGTTGCGGTAGGGCAATGCGGCCGGCAACGCTTCACCGCGTCCCTGCAGGATCTCGGTCACTTCGCTCACGATCTGCTCCAGCGCCAGGTGGTCGCCCACCAGGTGGTGGAAGCTCAGCGCCAGCAGCCATTCGTCCTGCATCGGATCGTGGGCGATGTCCAAGGCGAACAGCGGCGCGCGGCTCAGCTCGAGACGCCGCCGACGCGGGTCGGTGTGCGCCACCAGCTGCGCAGGCACATCGCCGGGCTGTGCAGGGCAAAAAGTCTCGACGTGCAGGTGCACCTGCCGCCAGACCACCTGCACCGGTTGCGCCAAGCCCTGCCAGCAGGCGGCGGTGCGCAGGATGTCGTGGCGGTTGATGACCTGTTGCAGGGCGGAGAGGAAAGCATCAAGGCGCGCACGGCTGTCGAAGGCAATCAGGCTGCGCAGCAGATAGGCATCGCCGCTCTGCTGTAGCAGATGATGGAACAGAATGCCTTCCTGCAACGGCGCCAGCGGGTAGATGTCCTGCACATTAGCCGTGCCACCGGGGACTGCGCCGACGATAGCGTCGATCTCGTCCTGCGACAGGATCACCAGTGGCAGCATGTCCGGGGTGATGGCCATGCAGCCCTTGGGAATGCGGTTAGCGGGGACGATAAAAGCGGGGGCATTGTCCTGGCCGGCGCTGATGGCCTGGGCCATATCCGCCAGGGTCGGTGTGGAAAACATCGTGCGGACCGCCATCGTCCAGCCGAGCTCGCGCAGCCGTTCGATCAGGCTGACGCCGAGCAGGGAATGGCCGCCGAGTTCGAAGAAGTTGTCGTAACGGCCGACGCGCGCCAGCCCCAGCAGGTCTTGCCATATCTGCGCCAAGGCGGTCTCTGTCTCGCCCACCGGGGCTTCATAATGGCGGGTGACCAACGCCGCCAAATCCGGTGCCGGCAATGCCTGGCGGTCGAGCTTGCCGTTGGGGGTGAGCGGGAAAGCCTCCAGCGTCACGAAGGCACCGGGCAGCATGTACTCGGCCAGTTCTCGGGCAAGCTGCTGGCGCAGCTCGTTGGGAACCAGATCTACACCGGTCTGCGGCAACACATACGCCACCAGACGCTTGGCGCCCGGTACGTCCTCGCGGGGGATGACCACGGCTTCGCGTACGCCCTCGCGGCGCGCCAGTGCCGCTTCGATTTCCCCCAGTTCAATACGGAAGCCGCGAAGCTTGACCTGGAAGTCGTTGCGGCCGAGGTACTCGATGGTGCCGTCGGGCAGCCAGCGACCGAGATCACCGGTCTTGTACATGCGTGCGTACGGGTCAGTGACGAACGGATCGGGAATAAAGCGCTCGGCAGTCAGCTCCGGACGGTTGAGATAACCGCGGGCAACCCCGGCGCCGGCGATATGAAGCTCACCGGCCACTCCGAGCGGTGATGGTTGCCCGTGGCTATCCAGGATGTAAATGCGGGTGTTGGCAATCGGGTAGCCAATGGGGATGGAGCGTGTAACATCGAGCGGGGCAGTGATGGCATGCGTGGCTGCAAAGGTGGTGGTTTCTGTCGGGCCATAGCCATTAAGCAGGTGCTCAGGCTGGCTTTCAGCGACCAGCAACTGCCCGATCTTTCTTGCGTCGAGCACGTCCCCGCCCACCAGAAGGTAGCGCAGTTGCCCGAATACGGGGATGAGCTCATTGATGTATTCGTTGAACAGGCCGGCAGTCAACCAAAGGGCAGTCACCTGCCCGTGGATTAGCGCGTCACGGAAACGCTGGGGGTCAAGCAACATGGACTGGCTGACCAGATAAAGGCGGCCACCGTTGAGGAGTGCAGACCAGATTTCCCACGTTGAGGCGTCGAAGGCAATATTCGCACAATGCGCAACGCAGTCGTTTGGGCCGATGTCGGCATAGGTATTATTAATCACCAGGCGGTTGACATTGAGGTGCTCAACCATAACGCCCTTGGGCTGCCCGGTGGAGCCTGAGGTGTAGATCACATACGCCAGGTGGCGCGACGTTAGTCCAAGTGCTCGGGCATCGGGGTTGCTGTCCGCCAGCTGATCGACAGTCGGGTTTTGAACGTCAAGCAGCACCGTGGGAAGTGTGTGGGCCGACTCATCGACCAGTGAGCGCTGGGTTAAGAGCACCACCGGTGTCGCATCGGCCAGCATATATGCCCGCCGTTCGGCCGGGTAGGCCGGATCCAGCGGCACATAGGCCCCGCCGGCCTTGAGGATGGCGAGCAGGCCCACGACCATTTCCGGGCTGCGCTCGACGCACAGGGCAACCCGGTCATCGGGGCGCACCCCCAGTGCGATCAGGTGATGGGCCAGCTGGTTGGCGCGGCGATTGAGTTCACCATAGCTCAGGGTCTGCTGCTCAAACACCAGCGCGGTCGCAGCGGGGCTGCGCTGCGCCTGGGCCTCGAACAGTTGGTGGATCAGCGCGTCCTGCGGGAAGTCTCTCTGGGTAGCGTTGAAGCTGTACAGCAGTTGCTGACGCTCTGTGTTGGAAAGTACAGGTAGCATGCGCACGTCTGTTTCGGGCGAGGCCAGCGCCGCACTCAGTAAGGCCACATAGTGAACAGCAAGGCGGCGGATGGTGCTCGTGTCGAAAAGGTCAGTACTATATTGCCAGACTGCGAATGTCCCACGCTCGTCGTTCTCGATCGATAAATACAGGTCGAAACGCGCAAAAGGACTGTCCAGATCGAAGGGTTTCGCACGACCTCCCGCAATATGCACCGTCGGCAACTGAACGTTCTGGAATGCGAACACCGTTTGTGCCAACTGACTCAGCGGTGGGCCGCCGCGCGAACGCAGGTGTTCAGCAACAGACTCAATCGGTACGCCTTGATGCGCGAACGAACGCGCCGTTACTCCGCGCATGCGTTCGACGAAAGAGGTGAAATTGTCGTTGTCGCGCACATCAGCGATAAGCGGGACCAAATTGACGAAATAGCCGGCGATATCTTCGGCCGCCTGGAATGGTCGGTTGGCTACTGGCGTCAGTGTCAGCGTTCTTGCCTCTCCGGTGTAACGCTGCAGCAGTAACGCGAAGACGCTGAATAGCGTCGTGAATAATGTGGTGTTGCGCTCGCGGGCGAACGTGGACGCTGCAGTGATGCAATCAGCCGGAATGGCGATTCGCTCGGTACCGCCGTGTCTGCTGCGCGCCACAGGGCGCGTGTAGTCGCTACGAATCGCCGGCACTTCGTCGATGTCAGCCAGCATTTCCACCCAGGAGTCCAACTGCGAAGTGTAGTCAGACGTACTCATCCAGCGGCGCTGCCAAGCGGCGAAGTCACGGTAGTTGAGGTGGGGTAATGGAGTCTCCTCCGGGGCTGGCGCATTAAGATAGGCGTTGAGGTCTCGGATGAGCAAACCCATCGACCAGCGATCAAAGATGGCATGGTGGATAGTCAATACCAGTACAGCCGGCCGTTCGAACGTAGAGAACAAATCGACGCGCCACAACGGCTGCTGTGGTGCAAACGGTATCTTCGCAATGTCTGCGGCCAACGCACGCAGTGAATTGTCGTTGTCGACCGCCACCACCGCGAACTGGACTACGGGAGTTGGCAATATGGTTTGCTGAATAGGATCGCCGTCGACAAATAACGTGCGTAAAATGTCGTGCTTACGCGCGAGCATGGCAAACGCATCTTCAATTACTTGCGCGTTAACAGGACCGGCCAATTCGATCGCCGCCTGTTCGTTATACATCGCCGGATTGCCCAGGCGGGTGGCAAGCACCAGGCTTGTTTGGCCCGGAGAAAGGGCACATGTGTTCCCGCCCTCACCTGGTGAGGGCAGCGGCACCGCATGCGGTGTGTTGTCATCCAGCATCTGCAACAATGTGTCTTTTGCCTGACGGAGCCGTTCAACAAGCTCACTATTGAGCGCACCTGGAGGCGCTTTCACCTGAAGCATGTCGCCGCTGCGGTGTAGCGTGACTCCTGCGTCGACAAGATCTGTCATGAGCCGCTCGATATTCATAGGTTGATATTCTCCATCTGGGTATCGGTAGCGGATGTGTGTGGGGTGATCAGGTGGCGCTCCACCTGCGTAAAGACTATGTCGATCACCCTATCGAGCGACGACCCATCGATAAACAGATCCATAGGTACGGAAGCACCGATAGTGCGCTCGATGGCATTTCGCAACTCCGCAGCAGTAAGCGAGTCAATGCCCAGGTCGAGCAGTGACGCATCGCGTGGCAGCGTGGTGTCGCTGGTCTGGATGGTCTGGATGGTCTGGATGGTCTGGATGGTCTGGATGGTCTGGATGGTCTGGATGGTCTGCAACTCTGCGGCCGCTTCGATCGGATCGCCCAGTGATGTAGCCGTCCCGTGCGTCTCGATGAGCTGTACATCGGACGCGTCGATTCGCGCGGACCGCAAAGCAGATCGCACTAGTTCACGCTGAGCGTGTTCGTTCGGCACCTCGTGGTTAACGGCCGAACCGGCAATCAGGGTCAAGCCTTGAAGGGCAAAGTCAGACAAGCGCCACCTCGTCTATATCGAAGTAGCCGTTGTACCCTTTCATATAAACCACCGGTCTATGCCCGAACAGAACTATGGCTTTAGTACACGTTTCCAAAGAGGGATAATCTACCAAGAATGACTTCACCTTCGTTCCGACCGGGCAGTTGAGGTTCCATGCCGTCACCTTTTCAAGCGCGCTTGAAGTCTGCGTATCTAAGGCGCAATGAGTCTTCTGAACAATCGATAGACTCAGCTCGCAGCGCTTATCCGGCGCACCTGCATCGGACGCCACCAGTTTGTTAACAACTGGCGTCTGCCCACGGATCGTATGAACGAGACGCGTGAGTACTTCTCCATGCCCGAGTTCCTCGAACGAGATCTCTTGACCGCACCCAGCGGCAAGTTCAAGTAGATACTCCACACTTTCACACCAGCGCACGGGCCTGGCAATTTGCTTGGAAAGCCCATCGGCAATCTGGTTGTTCTCGTAGGGGCGTGCGGAAAAATTGGCAACCACTGAGATTGTCGGATTCACAAACTCGAATGCGTTCAGAAACGCTGCAAAAACATCCCCCGCTGGTTGCATTAACCTCGAATGGAAGGCACCACTGGTGTTGAGTCGTAGATAACGCATCGGGACTTTCTGGAACAGTACCTCGCTTGCCTCGATTTGCTCTACGGGGCCGGAGATGACGAACTGTGAGGGCGTGTTGTAATTGGCGATACCAACATCATTGAGTCCGCTGCGGGCAAGCGTGTGTTCAATGTCGTCTTTGTTGGAGTTCAAGATGGCGGCCATCGCTCCACCGGATATCTGGCCCATCAACTCACCTCTTTTTTTCACGAGCTGAAGTCCCGTCTCGAAATCAAAGCAGCCGGCCGCGAGCAATGCATTGAACTCACCGAGACTATGCCCCGCCACAAAATCCGGTGGAGTGCCGTCATCCTCGAGCCTAGCGAAGTAGGTGAGTGCGTTAACCACGTATAGCGCAGGCTGTGTGAATTGCGTGTGGCTCAACCTCCCCCCTGGGTCACCCAGGCACAACTCTTTAATCGAATAGCCCAACACACGGTCGGCCTGAGTGCTCAGATCCTTGAATCGATCAAACAACCCACCGCCCATCCCTTTCGCCTGCGAGCCTTGGCCCGGAAACATGAACGTTGTGATCATTACTCCTCCTTGGACTGCATTAATCGGTCTCGCGCCGTATTGCTTCATGCAATCGATGACAACGGACCGGCCTTCAGGACGCCTCTCGTGCTGAACAAGCGGCTCTTGTGAAGCTGATACCTTGCATTGCCATTCAGCCCGGCGGCTCAATGGCAATGCACTGTTGACCAGATCGAGCCTGGAGCAATACAGACCGCAGTTCCTTGTTGATCAAGGCAAACATCTGCTCAGCGCTGCCATGCAGGAAAAAGTGATCACCAGGAAGCATCTGGTAATAAAAGCTGCTTGTGGTGTGGATGCCCCACGACGCCACCGCGTTGTTGTCCATACCGGGATCGTCGTCACCTCCCAGCGCGACAATCCGACAGGTAAGAGGTGGCTGTGGAGTCATGCTGTAGGACTCCGCAGCCTCAAAGTCGGCACGCAGGATTGGCAGGATCAGGTCGACCACTTCAGGGTGTTTCAGTATTTCAGGCGGAGTACCGTTCAAACGCATCACTTCGTCGATGAACTCTTCATCGGGGAGTCTGTGCAGTAACGAGCGCCTGACAGGCAAATGCGGCGCGCCGTGGCCAGACACGATCAAACAGGCCGGCTCCGGCAGGCCACTGGCACGCAGGCCGCGCGCAACCTCAAAGGCTACGCAGGCTCCCATGCTGTGACCGAACAAGACACAAGGCTTTTCAAGCAACGGCGCGATGGCTTCCACCACCTGATCGGCGATCTCATTCAGGTCGTATAGCAACGCTTCACGCATGCGCCGCCCTCGCCCAGGCAGGTTCAGGGGAAGCACATCGATATCCGACGAAAACCGTGCAGGCCAGTCGCGAAAGATGGCTGCGCTGCCCCCTGCATAAGGCAAGCAGAACAGTCGCAGTGCAGCTTTGCCAGACGACGTGCCAGGTACAACCCAGTGGTTAGAGCCAAGCGATCCGATGGTCATTGCGTGTGACCTCGGCAGCACGATGCAATCGCAGCGATTACACGAACCGTGTTTCGAGTCTGTTGTCCTTCTGCAGACACACCAGGCGTTGTGACCAGCAACAGCGGCTGATAGAAAGATTGCATCATCGTCATCATTGCTTACCTTGAATAATAAAGGTTGAGATACACCGCGCAAAAGGTCGAGAGGTCTTCGACCTGTCCAACCTAGCCCCTCTACGGCTCATGAAACTATTGAGGTCGATGCCGCAGCGTGTTCCAACGACTGCGTCACCACACAACCACACAACCTCACACTCCGGATGAAATTAACTGCCTCCTTGACTGCTGCCTTCGCCTCCACCAGGAAAGGTGTCATCGTCGGCCAGGCTTGCGGGAGACGGGGCAATACTTTGAAATTCACCGAGACCTGAGCCAGACGGGCTATTTCGGCAATCCGCACGGCATCATCTAGTAGCAGCTCGGTGTCACTGGCTTGAATGAACAAAGGTGGCAGGCCGGAAAACTGTGCGTAGAGCGGCAAAACAACGGTTTGTGCCCGCCCCTCCTACGCAATGACATCGGGTGAGCCCCTCTCCTGCCTAGGCAAGCCGTGTAGTGCCTGGGAAAAAGGTCAGGCCGAATGTTGTCGAGCCCAACTTGCAAAGGGGTCTCGGCCTCCATTGCAAAGCAACTGCGCAAGCTGCTATGGGTGGCTGCGTTCTGCTCGACAGCCGCCAGAAAACGCAGGGCATCAAGTTGCCCGCGAACCAACAGAACACTCTGATCTATGAACATATCGCCCTTGACCAAGCCGTTGGTGCTTTCAAGCAGCATTCCATGCTGCGAGGGCGCGAGGCCGTAAATGTCCTGAATGTTGGCTTTCATAGTCGTCCGCTCCCACAAGTGTTCGATGCATGAGCCAAGAGCGATCGTACGATCAGTTGACCACGGGGAACGGGGGGGGCACTGTCGCGCAACATCAGTTGCTGGGTGATAACCGTCAGCCGCAGTAATCCGTAGACATACCAATACGAGGCATTGGGCACCTCTCGACCGCTGGCTGCAGCGTACAGCTCAACCAGTTCCTGACGGGTCAGCGCCCCCGCAGCGCAACTTGGCCCTGGCGCGTCGAGACGCAACAACGAAGCGTCCCGGGGTTCGATCCAATAGGCCAGAGCGATCCCTAGGTCGGCAAGAGGATGGCCGATGGTGGCCAATTCCCAATCCACGACACCAACTACCCGTGCCGGGTCGCCGGGATCGACCAGAATGTTGTCCAGCTTAAAGTCGTTGTGCACAAAAGCTGAAGCGATCTGGTCCGGCAGGTTTTCCACCAACCATCGCACCACGGCCTGGAAGTCACCGTGGGCGCCTGCGGCCTTTTCTTCGCACCAGCGCCGCTCCCAATCGCCAATACTGCGACGCAGATAATCCGGAGGCCGGTCCACGGGGGCAATCTCAATGGCATGCAATGGTGCCAGCGCAGAAATAAAGCCGGCGCAGAGACGACGAACCGTGTCAGGCGTGAGTGCACCACAGGCCGTCGGCAAAATCCCTGGGAGCCGCTCCATCACCAGCAACGACGGGCCTTCAGCAGACATGTCCACCACTGCAAGTGGCTTTGGCGCTAGATGATAGTGCTCGGTAATCTGCGTCAATACCGCGAAACGGCGGTGTGCTTCCCGCACGGTGCCGGACGGCAAAACATAGGTAATGACGTCGCGATCGTTTGCCTGCACCAGATACGTCTCACTGGATCGACCCGCTCCGATGCGAGTCGCCCGTGCTGCAGCACCCGGACTCCCCAGGGCAGCCATCGTGTTGCGCGCGACCCAGTGGCTCATCGAGATTCACCACGAAACGCGGCCAGCGCGTGCCGCGCGACCAACGCCTTGTGTACTTCATCGGGGCCGTCATAGATGCGTCCTGCGCGTTCATGGCGCCAGAAGACGTTTACAATCGTGTCACCGCTGACACCCAGCGCGCCTTGGATCTGCAGGGTGTGATCAAGGACGCTTTGGGTCACACCGGCGACAAAGAATTTGGCTATCGATATATCAACCTGGGCTCGCTCATGGCGCTTCTGCAAACGTGACGCGGCCTGAACGACAAGGAGCCGAGCGGCGTCAATCGAGGCACGGCTTTCAGCAATCCAGTTCTGCACCGTCTGACGCGACGACAAAAACTCCCCCGGCACGAGTTCGCGACGGCTGGCTCGCCGACACATAATTGCAAACGCGCGTTCGCAAACACCGATCCAGCGCGCGCAATGATGTAGTCGGCCCGTGGCAAGCCGGGTCTGCAAAACGACAAATCCAGCCCCTGGTTCGCCCAACAACGCGTCCGTCTCCACTCGGCAGTCGTCCAGCTCGATTTCACCATGGCTGGCCCAGCCGACCCCCTCGTCGCCCATCACGCGAATGTTGCGGACATGCCGATACCCGGGTGCATCAGTCGGGACAATAAAGGTGCTAGTTTGCGCGTGCAGCGGCGCGGTCTCGTCCGTGACGGCGAGCACGATCGCAAATGCCGCACGGTCCGCTCCCGAGGTGAACCACTTGCGGCCAGTGAGGTGCCACGCACCCTCCTTGAAAACAGCCTTGGTCGCCAGAGCAGAAGGGTTCGACCCGGCCCTGTCTGGCTCAGTCGCCGCAAAGCAACTGCGGACCTTGCCCTGCAGTAGAGGATCAAGCCAGCGTCGCTTTTGCTCAGGCGTCGCGTACTCAAGAAGGATGTCGATATTACCGGCATCGGGTGCCTGGTAGTTAACCGCATAGTGCCCCAGTGGCGACCTGCCAAGCATTTCCCCAACCTCAACCAGTTCGAGCAGGTCGAGCCCCGAACCACCATTGACTCGAGAGAGCTGAGGAAGCCAAAGCCCCCTCGCCCGGTTTGCCCCACGGATGTCATTCATCAACTGCTCGACCCTAGCAAATTCACCACTTGCCAGTGCCGCCTCCGGCGCAGCCAGCGCAGCCTCAACCGCCAGAAATGCCGCGACTCGGTCACTCATTATCCACCCCCGGCATGTCAAGCTGAGCCATGAGCGCGCTCATCTGGCCCCTTCCACCCACCACCAGATCCAAAAGCCCCTGCATGTGCAACAGTGCATGTTTCGATTTCCGCAGACGCTCAAGCAAATCATGGCCCAGACTTCCTGCAGGCCACTCCGCTTGAAGTTCTTCAGCGCAACGACGCAGGGTAACGCCCGCATCCGCGAAGTCAGCCAATAGTTGTGCGATAGTCATAGGATTATTTTCTCCGTGCTAGTGCCTTGGCTCACCGACGGAATAGTCACGAGCCGGCGCTCAAGTTGGCCCACAATCACTTCAACCACGGTGTTCAACGGCGACCCATCGATGAAGTGCTGCATCGGTACGTAAACGCCGGTCGATCGTTCTATGGCGTTACGTATTTCCGAGCCGGTAAGGGAATCCATCCCCAGTTCAATCAGCGAAACGTCGTGCGACAACTCGACATCGCTGGACAAGATGAACTGCAGTTCGCCCCCCAGGTACTCGGCAACCAATGCTCGGCGGGCATCAGCGCTGTGCCCACGAAGTTGCTCGAAATCAAATACGGGTCTTCGCACCGGAGGGTGACCGGCGACCATTCCATCAAGCAGTCGCGGAAGGTTCGGCTGTGAAGTCATCCGCTGAGTATCAATCGCCGCGATGATGAGGTGTGCATCGGCATTGAATGCTTTTTCCAGCGCCCCAAAGGCCTCGGTTTCGGTCAATGCCTGCAAACCGCTGGCACGCATTCGCTCCAGTGCCTTGGGGTCAGTAGTCCCCATACCTGTCGCCCACAGCCCCCAGCCGACTGACAAGGTGGGACGCCCGTGCAGGCAACGTTGTTGCGAAAGTGCGTCGAGGTAGGCATTTGCCGCCGCGTAAGCCGCCTGGCCATGGCGCCCAAGTGCGACCGAGATCGACGAGAAAAGAACAAAGAGATCAATAGGCTGGTGCATGGTCAGCCGGTCAAGTAGATAGCCCCCCCCCACCTTGGCACGCAACACTGCAGCGAATGTTGCCGACGTCATGGTGGTCAACGACGAGTCGTCGATCACCCCGGCACAATGGATAACGCCGCGAATGGGCCGCTCGACCAGTGCCAATGCGTTGCGCAGTGATGCCTCGTCCGCGACATCGGCACTGGCCACAAGAACATCAATGCCGTCGCTGCGCAGTTGATCGCAGCTGACGCGCACGTCTTGTTCCTGTTCACCGCGACGGCTGATCAACAAGAGGTAGCGTGCCCCATGGCTCGCCAGCCAACGCGCGGTGGCCAAACCGAGAGCGCCGGTGCCGCCAGTGATGACATAAACACCGTCAGCAACTATGTCGGGCATCACCTCACAGGCACCGGTGTGACGCAGCCGAGGAGCGAGTATTGTGGCGGCGCGAATAGCGACGTCTTCTTCACCATCTTCTACTGCACCCGGCATTGCCGCGAGTGTTGCCAGTGACTTGGGCGATCTATCGATGTCGATCGACCTAGCCCATAGCAACCCCTGCTCACGACGTGCGACACGTACAGCTGCGTTGATGGCAGCGGCAACGGGATCAATCTCCTCCGCAGGTCCGGTAAAGGTCGCGCCTCTTGTTACCATCACCACGGGGCCCAAGGATGGATTCAGCGCGAGCGCTTGAGCCAACTCGATGATAAGAGCGCCATATCGTGTGATTGCCTCCAGCGGTTCGGCGTCAGCCTGGATGCTCGCGAATACCAGCATGACACCCAGGTTGGCATTTCCTGCACCCAGGATGGCCTTGACCTCGGCACCCACTACGGTGCATTGCTCGCCCGCAGCTTCCAGCGCTGCGGCGATTTCACCACACAATTGCGGATCATTCCCGGCAATGATCCGTCTGCCTGAACGGAACGCAGATGCAACCAACGGTATCGGCTTCCAGGCAATACGATAGAGCGGCGGTGCTTGCGTTGCGCCTGGCTGCTCGTCCAGCCAATATTTTTGCCGGTCGAATGCATAGGTTGGCAGTGGCACTACGCGGCATCGCTCAGGCGCCAGTCTGTTCAAATCGACTGGTGCACCCAGAACGTAACCTTGAGCAATGGCCTCGAGCGTTTCGTACAATGGGTCCCCAGCGGCATCCCTCGGTGACATTGCACGGAACACCCCGGACACCACTGCCGTCTGTTCTCCCAAGGCAAATCGACGCAGCTCATTGGCCATCTCCTGCGCACTCGAAGCGACGATCGCCAGGCGGTGAGTGAAATGTGTCCGTGCCACACGAGACGAGTGACAGACATCCTCAAGCTCGATGTCGTTGATCCGTGAGAGATGCTCGGCAAAGCGGACCGCATTCATAAGCAGCGATGCCGCGGATTTAGCCGAGACTGTCAATAGCTGTGGAAAGCAGCCCCTCCCCCGTATAGCCTGGGTGACTGGTGCAGCCATCACGAGCGCATGGGCATTGGTTCCGCTGAAACCAAAGGAGCTGACGCCCGCCACGTGCAAGGCTCCACTCATCGGCTCATTCTGCCGGGCAAGCCGAAGCGGCACTGAGTTCCAGTCAATACCACGATTGGGCTGCAGGACGTGAAGCGTGACAGGCACTACACCATGGCGTACGCAAAGAATAGCTTTGATCAATCCAGCAATCCCCGCAGCCCCCTCCAGATGCCCCAAATTGCTTTTTATCGAACCAAGTAGCACAGGCGAACCTTTCGCGCGGTTGGCAAAAACCGATGCCAGGGCCGCAGCTTCGATCGGATCGCCCAGTGATGTACCCGTTCCATGGGCTTCAACATATTGCACCTGTTGGGCGTCGATGTTGGCGGCCCGCAATGCCGCTCGTATCAATTCACGCTGAGCGTGTTCATTCGGTACCGTCAACCCGGCGCTCCGACCGTCATGGTTGACGGCAGACCCCGCGATCAGGGCGTCGATCGAGCGAGCGGCCGCTGTCGCATCACTCAGCCGTTGTAGCACAACGACACCACATCCTTCGCCACGGACGAAGCCATCTGCGGAGTCGTCGAAGGGCCGGCATCGACCACTGGCCGATAACATATGAGCACGACACTCTGCCGCGGTGGAAATTGGCGAAAGGACGACGTTCACACCACCGACAATAGCGATGTCGCATTCGCCGGCGCGCAACGCAGCGCAAGCGAGATGAACAGCAACAAGTGAAGATGAGCAGGCTGTATCAAGGGTGATCGACGGCCCGTGAAGCCCAAGCACATGGGATATACGTCCAGCCAGCACGCTGGCTGCGTTACCCGAAGCGCTGTACAAGTCCACATCAGCGGCGTTGCGAATTCGATGGGCATAATCTTGATGCATAACACCGACAAACACGCCGGTGGCAGTGCCCTTCAGCGCTGAGGCAGGAATACCGGACCGCTCCACCGCTTCCCATACAACTTCCAGCAGGATTCGCTGTTGCGGATCAAGCATCGTCGCCTCTCGCGCCGAGATACCGAAAAACCCAGGATCAAAAGACGAGATATCGTCTAGAAAGCTGCCCGTGCGGCAATAGATATGGCCTGCAGAATCTGGATCGGCGTCGAAGTAGCGCTCGCTATCCCATCGGTCAGCCGGGACCGCTCGAACTCCGTCCGTACCGGCAACTAACAGTTGCCACAATTCTTCTGGCGAGTCTGCGCCGGAAAATCGACAACCCATGCCGACCACAGCAACGGGCTCGTTCAACTGTTGCTCAAGTCCACCCAGTTTTCGCTGGAGCCGCTCAATCTCTATCAGCGCATCGTGCATCAGGGTAGTGGGATTGTTCGTACTCATCACGCACGCCCTCCACGAAGCTCTTCGAGCTTCGCCGAAAGCATTTCAACAACATCTTCCTGAGAGAGATGTTCAGGTTTTAAGGTCTCTGCTTCGGCGGGTGCAGAGACCGGCAGGTGAGCCTGATCGGCAACGCTGCGCAATACGTCAATTGTCGCGTCACCAAAGACCGTCTGCGCCATATGGTCGGCCAGCGCAGCAACCGTTGGATTAGAGAAAATAACCGTTGCCGCAACCGAACGACCGAATCGTCTCTCGAGCTTCAAACGCAGGTCTGTAATGAGCAGCGAGTCGAGATCATAATCAAACAACGACCGTTCCGGATCGAGCATCGCCAGGTCTGTCCCGGTGACGGCCGACACATCCTCGGCGATGAGCTGGAACAACCGATGCCGTCGTTCATCGGCAGACAAAGGGAGCAACTCATTGACCGAAGACGTTCTCGCTGAACCAGGAATATCGCTGACAATGTCGTCAAAACGACTGAATGGAACCTGAGGAGGCCATTGTCCGACCAGGCGTTGCCAATCGACCTCTAGCAGGACGGCATGCGCTGGTAGATCGGCGAATAGGATGTTCTCAAACGTCGCACGACCGCACTCCTCCTCTATCTGACCAATACCCAACTGACTCAAGCGGCGTTTGGCAGTGACTGCAGTACGAGCAGCCATACCAATGTCTTGCCATGGCCCCCATGCGACCGACAGTGCCGGCAGCCCCTGTGATCGACGATAGACCGCAAGCTCATCCAGGTAGGCATTGGCCATCGCGTAAGTCGCCTGCCCTGGTGCACCAAACGCCGCAGCGGCAGATGAGAAGAGTATGAAGTGTTTGAGTGGGTAGCCGAGTGTCCGCTCATGCAGCAGCCACGCCCCTTGGGCTTTACCGGCAAAAGTCGTTTTCAGCGATGCAGGTGTGACATCGCCCATGAGCCGGTCTTCGACCACGCCTGCCAAATGACAAATCCCGCACAATGCCGGCATCGTCGTATCTATCTTGTGCAGTAATGCCTCAATGCCTGCGTCGTTTGCCAAGTCAGCCAGCATCACTTGAACGTCGGTGCCTTCATGCTCCAATGCAGCCAGTGTTTTCAGGGCATTGGCATCAGGTGGGTGACGGCCGGTGAGCACCATAGACCGAACTCCAAGTGCGCTGAGCCAGCTCGCAACACGCAAGCCCAATTCACCAAGGCCACCGGTAATGAGCCACGTTTCGTCACCCGAAAAACTGGCTTCAGCGCGCCATGGAAGATCAAACCGATTAAAGCGCGGCGCCGAAACGTTATCCCCATCGACCATGACTTCTGTTTCTCGATCAAAGAAGTCAAGGCCGCGACGAATGGCTCGCGCATCATTAGCGCGTACCGCCAATGTCCGAAGGTAGGGGGCTTCCATAGAAGCCACCCGAGCAAGCGCCTGGAGCACCCCTCCGCTGGGAACATTCACTGGCAGGACGATTGCGACACAGCACGGGAGGTCCTTTCTCGCCACTGTACCGAGCAGGTCAAAAGCGCCCTCGTACAGACTCATATCGGGGGCCGCAGTTCGTGCATCTGCCCCACGACAATCGACAATGAAATCGGTTGTCTCAAACGAAATATCAGAGGGACTGTCGACGACAAGTGGACGCTTACCCTCAGCCAGCAGGATCGCAGCCAGTTCCTCGGCAACCCCACCCGCATCCCGAAGAACGACGACGGTCTGTGGCAATTCGAACGACCGGTCGAGTGACAGGCTCCGCCACTCGATGGAGTAGCCATCGCGCATAGGCTCGATACGCAGCAGTTCGTTCCGACTGACCTCACGTGACTCCAGGCCCACCATCTCGGCCAAAACGCCGTGGTCGTCAAACAGCGTAGCGAGGCCACGATCGGCCGCGGCAAAGCAACGCAGCTGCGATGCGCTATGAGCACGTATAGTTAGCCGAGCGATACGGGTGGGAACAAACGCCTTGCTGCCTTCCGGCCGGGCTGCAACCGCCAGCAGTTGCAGGACCGAATCGAGGAGCCCTGGGTGGAGCAGCCAGCCGTCGTCGCCAGCATCGGTCCGCATCGAACACATGGCATCGTTATGACCTATGACAATGTCCGATAGCCGACTGAACGAAGGGCCCATCACCACACTGTGGTCGCGCAACCACGAGTCCAGCACGGCGGTTGGAGTTTCTTCCCCCTGTACCGTCTGCGACGGCACGACACTGACCGTTGTGGTCGTTTCGACCCGGGCTGTGGCATGGATTTCGAATGGTTCTTGGGTCAACACTGTCGCGTCAAAACCGTCATCATCACGTACAAGTTGTAGTTGCACCCGACGCCCCATCCCCTGCGGAATTACCAGGGCAGCAGGGAAACGTAGATCATGCAGAGCGAACTCGTGCGCTTTACTCAATTCACGCACCCCTTCAGCGATCATCACCGCCAGCGCCGCACCGGAAACGATGACCTTGTCGTAAATCATGTGATCACAGAGAAATGGCAGGGTCGCCACGCTCCATTGGGCATCAAAAAAGCTGGCACGCAGCATCGGCGCCTCTGTACGCCGCCCAAGAAAAGTTGAAGTGCCGCTATCGGCGTTGCGTGGCGCACGATCGATCCAGAAACGCTTGCGCTGGAACGGATAGGATGGAATCGACACACGATTCGCGCCGCTGTAGAGCTTTGTCAAATCCAGATCCATACCGCCAGTCCAGAGTCCTGCAATCGCATTGACCGACGCCTGGGAGAATGAGACGACACCGGCGACATCAGCGCCTAGTGCGTTGTCGCCAAACTCGAGCACCAAGGTCGCGCCCGCTGCAGCCACAGCTGAAGCGCCATCTCCCCCACTATGCGCCACCTGTGCAAGCTCCTTACACACGGCCTCCACGCTATCAATTGCCATACCCGAAAATGCGCTGATCCAAAGCAGTGACGGTGCTGCGGCATTTCGCGCATTACAGCTGCGCGCATCATCAGCACTCAGGGCTCCGGCAGCGAAGGCTGCCGCAAACAGGCCGGCTCCGGTACCACAAACAATCGAGGGCGCAACACCGCGCGCGCGCCAGGCCAAAACGGCGTCGATAGCCGCACCCAGATTATCGGTGTCACCAAAGGCAAAGGTGACCTCAGGTCGACGCTCCTGTTCTTCGGAAAAAAATGTGTTCTCATCTTGTTTACCGTCGGTAAACGCCTTCAGCGAGCTGATCAGTTGGTCACGGTGCTCAGCGCGAAAAGCAACACGTCGCTCCCTAGGTAGCCTGCCAATAGCGGCCGTAAAACACACATCCTCGATAGATAGATCTGGGTCCGCCTCCAGGAACGCCGCATAGTTTGCGCACAGCTCACGTAAGGCATCTTCACGTGCCGAGACCAGCAGCAGCGGTACGGTGTTGCGCACTCGAGCCAGACTTCGAGGTGAAGCTTCCAGGATCACGTGGGCATTGGTACCGCCAATACCGAACGAACTGACTCCCGCCCGTCGATCCGGGGTACTCCAAGGAGTAAGCTCAGTTGGCAGGTAATAGGGGTATCCTCCACGTAACTCGTCGATGGCATGCGCGGCACCCACGGTCGGCGGAATCTGGGCATGCTGAACAGCGAGTGCGACTTTGATCAAACCGCACACACCTGCTGCTGCGTTCATATGTCCGACATTCGCCTTGACCGAACCAATAGCGCAACGCGGACCACCAAGCTGTCGGTCCCCTAATGCACTCGTCAACGCCGAAAGCTCCACCGCATCCCCGATAGCAGTCCCCGTACCGTGAGTCTCGACATACTCAATCGAGGCTCCGCCAACTTCACCGAGCGCAAGGGCTGTGCGGATGACATCGCCCTGCCCCCGGCCTCCTGGTGCGGTAAAACCTACTTTCGCGGCCCCGTCATTGTTGATGGCTGCACCACGAATCACCGCCAGAATAGAATCTCCGTCCTCAAGGGCATCTTCCAGCCGCCGCAAGACCACCGCACCGGCGCCGTTCCCAAACACGGTGCCGCTACTTTGTGTGGTGAAGGGACGACAAGCACCATCAGCGGCGAGAATACTGCCGTCCTCATGCACATATCCCTGCCGTTGCGGTAACCCAATGCTGACCCCTCCCGCCACGGCAACGTCGCACTGGTAACTCAACAGTCCCTGGACGGCGAGCGCGACAGCCACCAGGGAAGTAGAACAGGCAGTCTGTACCGTGATTGCCGGGCCACCAAAATCCATGCGGTAAGCCACTTGTGCAGCCAGGTAATCCTTGTCGACGCCAACCCATTGTTGCAGGTAGCGGTTAGGCGACGAGCGATCCAGTTGGCCCAAGACATGGTCGGTCAAATAATCAAGGCTCGCAGAGCCTGCCCAGACTCCGATGCGTGGACCTCGATCCGCACCGTGTCCAGCGTGCTCTAGTGCCTCATGGACGCATTCAAGAAAGATCCGTTGTTGCGGGTCCATAAATGCTGCTTGAGAGGGGGCAATCCCAAACAACGCGGCATCGAACATGTCAATATTTTCAATCGTGCCTCCCGCCCCGATAAAACCGGTTTGGGACAACACCGTCTCAGGCACACCTTCGCGTCGTGCCGCATCCGCAGTGAAGCGTTCAATTGTCACCTGACCGCCAGCGATAACCGACCAGAACTGTTCCAATGTGGTCGCGCCGGGAACCCGGCAGCCAGCACCAATGATTGCTACAGCGTCAACAGGTATATCCTGGTCCATTACAATTCTCCCCTGCGCGCCCGCACGCGCTGCTTGTAAGCGCGTATGCAAGCAATATCGTTCTGATTGGAGTTGGCACCGGCACTCGTCGCTAAAGAGGAAGTGGCAACTGATCGGATAGTGCCAAGCGAGAAAAAGTCAGCCAGCGATGGAACCGCTATCCCGCGAGACTCCAGCAGTACGCGCAAACGCACAATGTGTAACGAAGTCGCTCCCGCATCGAAGAATCGCTGGTGGGGATCAATGCCAATACCCACCACTTCGACATAAGCCTGCATCATCATCGTTTCGAGCAAAATATCGCCGCGCACCGGCCGTACCGCTCGCGGTTCAGGTGGCGCGGGCAGCCGTGAGCGGTCCACTTTACCGTTCGCGGTCAAAGGCAGAACGTCGAGTACCCCCACATGGTGCGGTTGCATATAGGCCGGCAGATGGAGAGCAAGCACAGCACGTACTGAGGTCACAACCTCGCTGGGCATTCCCTGCGACACAAGCACATGGAGCTGGATAACCGTCGCCCCCCTGCGCCGAACGACCGAGGCCACAGCGCGTGAAATACCACCGGCCTTCATCGCTACAGCTTCAATCTCACCCAGTTCGATGCGGTAACCCTGCACCTTGACTTGATCGTCCATACGTCCAAGCAGCTCAAGTTCGCCAGTCACCATCCATCGTGCAAGATCCCCAGTCCGATAGAGGCGATTGCCGTCCTGATCGGTAAAAAAGCGCCGGTTGGTTTCTGCATCGTTACCGCAATAAGCCAAGGCCAAGCCTCGTCCACCCAGTAGCAGTTCCCCAGCCACACCATCAGGGCGCTCACGTCCGTCAGGGGCGCGCACAAAACACTGTTGATTTGAGAGCGGTGTCCCATAGGGAATTGAGACATGTGCCGCGTCGCCAGGAACAATGGGGTGAACGACTGACCAGATCGAGACCTCTGTTGCGCCACCCAGGCTGATAGGTTGGGCCTGCGTAAACACCCGACGGATACGCGCAGTAAGAGCGGGTGCAATCCAATCGCCACTGAGCAAGACGAGTCGCAAAGTGGACGAATGAGGCGCAGCGACATCAAGCAGCAGTTCAAGGACTGCAGGTACCGAGTTCCAAATCGTTACGCCAGCAGTCGTCAATGCTTGCGCAATCGCATCCGGATCTCGCAATCGCTCGGGAAACACCACCGCACCGCCTACCGCGAGCAACCCGAAAATGTCGTAGACAGAAAGGTCAAACGCCAGTGATGAGACGCACAACGCTCGCTCCGCAGGGCCGACCGAGAAGCGTTCATTGATGTCGTCTATTGTGTTCGCCGCAGCCTCATGGGTAATAACCACGCCTTTGGGGCGCCCCGTCGAGCCAGAGGTAAAAATCACATACGCCACATCGCTTGGCGCGCCACCCACCGACTCAGGCCGGAGCCGACCCGGTTTCTCATCAAGCTGCAGCATCGGTATCGGCAAATTCATGCTGTGTGTCACCACCGCATACCCGGCCTTGGATTCGTACAGCAGCTCTTCAATTCTCGCCAGCGGCCAAGACTGTTCAATTGGGAGATAGACCGCTCCAGCGATTCCAATCCCAATCAGTGCTGCCACGGCCCTTGGACCAGGTTCGACTATGGCCGCAATCACATCCCCACGGCTGACGCCTTTGCGTTGCAATCTAGCAGCGATGTCCTCGGCATCTTGCAGCAAGGCACCATAGGTAGTGATTTGATCACCGAATATCACCGCGATCGCGTCCGGGGTTTCGGTTGCGTGCTTTATAAACGGCGTAGCCAATCGACGCGGGGGCCTATCGCGACTCGTCGAATTCGCCTTCAGGTGCCGAGCGTGCTGAAAAGCTGGAAGCTTAGCGAGTACCGGACATTCAACTGCCGAGGGTGAATTGGCGATCGTCGTGAGCACCTCCACAAACGATGCAAACATCGCCTCAACCAACCCGGCAGGAAACAACTGGTCCACGTACTCCCACATCATCATCAAACGCCCGTCGCGTCGCGCCAGGATGTTGTGCAGTGATACTTGTGGGGTTGGATTGGAGACGTTGACCATAGGCCCGATTGAGTCAAGAACAGAGAGGTCGTCGGCTTGGTCACCCGACAAAAGGCTGGTCAGGACTATCGGCATCAGAACCGGTGCACCGTTGCGGCGACTGAGTTCTCGAAGCATCGAAACACCCGTGGACCAGGGCTCGTCCAGCTCACTCCATACCTGTTGCTGGATCGCCCGGGCGAAGTTGGCGAAGGAGTCGTAGGAGTCGCACAACGACAGCAGAGTGCTGCTCGTGAAATCACCAACGGACTGCTCGGCCAGATCTGATCGTGTGCTGCAGGTCACATTGATGGTGAACTCTGGCGATGCTGACCATAAGCGCAAGACGTCGGCAAATGCAGCCATGCAGATTGACGACAACGTGACCCCTAGTGCTTGCGCATTCAATGCCAACGCTGTTGTCAGTTCTTCCGGTAGCTCCTGGCGGCACGTGACAAAACGCGGGTTGTCAATATCAGTGGAGACCATCGCCTGCGGTAAATCAGGCGCCGGCGCGATTGAGTCGATCTTTCTCAGCCAGGCTTCGCGAACTTCAAGCGGCATAGGAGGCGTGGCCCTCCCCACACCCCGGAAACCCGCGACCAAGGAAGGACCGTTGACCAGCTCCCGAACAAGCAGCAGTAAGCTTCGCAGATCGCCAGCGAGCAACCCCAGGCGTAAATGCAACAGAGTGTGGGTATCGGTAAGACGCGTGAAACAGGCACTGAGAGCGTGACGATCGTCCTGCGCAAGTTCTTCGCGCACCGCGCTCAATCCCTCGGTGAGGGATTGCTGCTTAAGGCCGCGCAAGTCTCGATGACCGATAACGGGGTTGTACCCCTTCGGATCAATGGCTCCCCACCCATCCTCTTGCACGAACATCCGCAAAGCTGGATGAGCCGTAACAAGCGCCGCCAGCCTCAGACTCAGAGAGGGTACCTGGGAGTGATCAACTTCAAGGTCGACACGAATGTGTGGCCGAACACTGCCTAGGAGAACACCACTCTGCTGACCAATCCAATAGGCTTGCTGCATTTCGGACAGTTCAAACGGCTTTGTGAAATCTACAATGTGCGAAGCCAAAGACTCTGCGACTGCAACACTTTGTGCATTGGCAATGTCCCTGCGCAGGCTATCGGCCGATGCCGCGCACAACGTCTCGAATTTCAGCTTTACACCGTAACGCGAGTGAATAACTGCGGCCAGCCGAGCAGCTGAAAGCGAGTCGAGTCCAGCATCAATGAGCCTACTGGTGGGCTCGCCCACAGCAGCCGGCACGAAGCGAGCAATTTGCAGAAGGATGTCGTCGTTAACGTCGGCTGATTGACCATTGGAGTCCGCGACGACCTGCAACTCACCGCGAAAAAGGGCATCGCGGGTTGCCGCGCGACGGGTTTTACCACTGGATGTGCGCAGAATACTCCCTCGCCGAAGCAGGACGATGCGCACCGCACCTACGTCATACCTGGTCTTTAGCTCAGTGCGAATACGCGAGAGGATGGCCCGTGTATCACCCTCTTTGCAGCTACTACGCACCTCGGCACCGATGAGAACCTCTTCGCCATCCTCACCCTCTACAGCTACGGCGAATACCCGGCCTTTGCGAATATCCGAGTGGCAGCCTGAGACCGTATCCTCCAAGTCGTAACAGTAGATATTACGACCGCCAACAATGATCAGATCCTTCAGACGGCCCACAACAAAGAGGTCGTCTTGATGAAGAAATCCGAGATCCCCTGTACGAAGCCATGGACTTTCTCCAGTAGCAAGGCATGCTTGGAATGTCTCCTGTGTTTCACGCTCACGAGCCCAATAACCGTCCGCAACACTTTGTCCTGCAACCCAAATTTCGCCGATCACATCCGGTTTGCAAGGAACAAGAGTGGCCTGATCGACAATTAAAATGCTTGTCCCTACCGAGCTAGTACCGCATGACGCCAGCTCAACGCCCTGGTGACAGGGAACGACCCTCCCAACCGCCAGCGCATCGGGTTCGAAATGTCTACTGCGTGTACCTTCGCCACAACGTCCCGATGTCACCTTCAAGGTCGCTTCCGCTAACCCATATCCAGGTATGACCACAGAGGATGACATTCCGAAGGGAGCAAAGGCTGTTACGAATCGGCGTACGCTGTCGCACCGAACCGGCTCTGCACCGTTGAGCGCAAATCGCAATGAAGAAAGATCGGTTCCTGACGTCAGATCAGCAGCCCGGTCTGCGCATAAGGCATAGGCAAAGTTGGGGGCCGCCGTATGAGTACCGCGTACAGCCGCTATCGCGCGCAGCCATGACAACGGCTGCGCAATGAACGTTTCTGGAGGCATCAAGTAAGCGGTGAAACCGCAATACAGGGGTGTAAGAATACCGTACACCAGGCCCATGTCGTGAAAGTACGGCAGCCAGCTCACCATCACACTCTCAGCGTCGTGTAGGGCTGCGCGGTCGAGATCTTCGATCGTTGTGCGTAGGCTCGCCTGGGTTACAGCAACGCCTCGTGGTGTTCGCGTGGAGCCGGACGTGTACTGGAGCAACGCTGGGTTATTTTCGCCGGCCAAGCGCATAAAAGGAGCGCGCCGCTCATTGTCGTCCGTTTGTATCCAGTCAATACCGGAAGATCCCTTACCTCCTTGAGCAGTCAACGCAATGGTCGCGCCGCAATCCAGAAGAATGGCCGCGACAGTTTCGCCATTGGTTCGAGGGGCAACGGGTACGGCAATTGTGCCGGAGAAACAACAACCAAAAAATGCCGGAATAAAATCAAGGGGGTGGTCATAAGACAGCAATACGCGGTCACCGGGCGAGGTGCATTTTGCCAGGCGATAAGCAATAGCCGCTGCACGCTCACAAAGGTCTGCATTTGTCAGCGAGACACCCTTCGATTGATCCAGCGAAGCGAATGCCAGCAGGTCCGGGAAGGCATCGGCGCGCAACATCAATTGCTCTGACAGGGAAAGGCGGGGTAAAACTCGAGGTTGTTCGTTGCAAGGGGCGCTCATGACTGCGCCTCACGCTTAGTTATTGGTCTGAATAGCCAAAAACAAGTCGTAAGGAGCAGCCTTATTACTCTACTCAGGACAGTAGAAACAACTGACACCTCGTTAAATATTTCATCGGCCCCAGAACCTGAGATAGATCTACGAGTATTTAATTCAAAGGGGGTAAAGTCAGCACTCTCCCGATCCTGACTGGGCCGACGCCGATAGGAGGATCTAAATTTATCCGCCTCAAATGCTACAAGTAGTCGACCTCCCCCCGAAAAAGGCAATAAACACTTCACAGGCCTTGATACTTTTCCGCTCCCCCTAACCTGAACTAATTGCATGGTGATAGCTCCATGAAAAACGAATCCATAAAGGCTCTACGAGTCTCAATATAGATATAGAGTCCTTGAGTACAGCAGATAATCAAAGGATCAAATGACAACGCAACCGAACTAGATGCAGCCTAGCAGCAAAGCTCTGGACATCCAATCACACCAAATTGAAAAAAAACGAATCCGTAATCCAATAACACGAACCAATAACATAAAACAAAATCAATGATTTTAAAAAACAAAACAAGATCAGACTTCTTCACGCTCCGTGAAAAAAACCAAACAAATACTTTATTCCCAGCGAATTAGGGAGGAGTTACATTCATCGGATCTGTGATATTGAAGAGAAATTGAACTCACGTAAGAAGTGCGCGCCGTCCAGGACAGCATAAATACCCACGCACAAAAGAATTGACCACACACTGCCCAGAGACAAGAAATTAGGACAAGCCTGATTTACGATCGAGTAAGTTATTTTTGAGCCTTAAGCAGAGAGGGCATCAAAAATCGGTGGGTACTTCAGACCCTCCTTAGAGTATTTAGTGAACGACCAACTAAATATTAATAAGCCTGATGTTTTCACAAAAGCGGAAAGGGACCATTAATAGCCCTAAGTCGACATAAAACCCAACTTTACTATACGATACCAAGCAAATGCTTACTCTTGGCAAACTGCTCAAAAATGGCATTGCGCAAGTGCACCGCCGCGGGGCTCGCACTACTTGTTAACAAATATATAAAATGTTCATCCAAGTCGGGGAATTCAATCCCTTGCGCACTCCTGATGGCCTGCCGATCAATTAAACCATCTTCCATAACGCCGACGGACAACCCACTCATCACTGAAGCTTCAACGGCAGTAAAACTGGAGCTTTCCATAAATATTCGAAACTTTATTCCTGCCGTCTTGAGCGCTCGAATAGTCGCCTCACGGTATGGGCAACCATGAAGATGGACAGAAATTGGCAGTGGCTGGTCTGGGTCGTATTTGAATGCTGGCGAAACAACCCAGCGGGGTGACGTTGAGCAGAGAAGCTCCCCATTTTGCAGGCATTGAGAAGTAACCAACAGGGTGATATCAAGCATCTGCTGTGAGAAGAGATCAAACAACTCCCCACTTGAACGGGCTTCAACCTCCAACTCCAGCATCGGGTTACTGAGCGTAAAAGTCGGAAGCAAATCTTTCATAAATTTTGCCACGTAGACATCTGGTATCCCAAGCCTCAACTTGAGCAAAAGGCGTTGTGGAGATAAGGATGTTATTAGCCGGTCATGGGCAACCAAGAAGTCGGTTGTATACCCTAGCAGCCGGCGCCCAAACGGGGTCAACTCAACGAAATTATTGTTGCGATTAAATAGCCGGCGCCCAACCTGCTCTTCAAGCTTATGGATTTGAACGGTAACAGCTGAAGCACTGCGGTTGACATATATCGCTGCATCCTTGAACTTGCCAAAACGTGCCACAGCATGAAAGGTCTTCAACACCGCCACATCAAACTGACGATTCATAACATATTCTCCATAAGGCGCATAGGCTCATTACATAATAACGCTCTTATTAAAAACCTGCATACCAACCACTGCCAAAACTCACGAACCTCATCTATTAAGTACAACTCACCAAGAACAAGGATTAAAATAATTATCCTCATCCATTTTCTGAGGACTACAATACTAAGTCCTGTCGAAATTCTCTGACAGCTTTATCATAGGCTGATACGCGAACAACCCCAAACGCCGATCGTTGCCCAGCAGCTACATTAAACGACCTATCGGCTTTGCGTATCTCTGACCTTCATGCGGAAACACAAAGTTCCAGAATGCAATACACCATTCAGATGAGAAACAGCTAGATCTAGATACTGCCGACTTTGTTTAGGGCATTTCCAGAGTTCTTACGCAGCAGCCCTCTCTCTCCCCTTCTGCCACTGCAAAAACTGCCTCCTCCTTCGAAAAAAAAGATCGAGACGTTCAGTGCAGAAGCACCTTGCTGGCGGGCCAGTCATTCAAGCAATCCTTTTGCGATCTCGCGAATCAACAAAAATCAATGGCTTTCCCATAAGGCAGATCCCTGAGAGTTTAAGCACTAGACATTACTAAACATTTCCAATGTGTTAGTTCTGGCTATGAATGTAGGGGCTTTCTCACGCAATCAATCAATCAATCAATGAGGCTGGAATCTAATACTGGTTTTTGAACGATGCAAGGAATTTTGTACATTTCTTCTGGGCACCCTTTCCTTTTTTATGATAGCAAACTGAGATCCAGTCAAAAAAACCATCTAGGGAAGGCCTGAAGTACCCACCGATCTTTGATTCCCTCTCTGTTCGAGATTCAAAAAACACTTACTCGGTCGTAAGTCAGACTTTTCCGGTTCTTAATTCATCGTCTCGCCCTTAAACGGCGAATTTTCAAGAGTTTTCCCGCATTAGACGTGCACCTCTCCCGCAACCAGCAGCCGTTTTCGCATCATCCACAAGTTCGACAGAGCAAAGAGCGTCGTCTGCTGAGCGATGAATATTGGTTTGCTTTCTTGGTCTGGTGCATTTCCGGATCGTGCTTGCTGTCCTTGTTCTTGGTCGAACTGGGCGCATGAATGATCGTTGCATCGACCACCGTATATTGGCGCAACATCAGGCCACGATCGCCCAGATAGCCGTTAATAACCTGCAAAATCCCGCCTGCCAACTCATGTTTTTCCAACAAACGCCGGAAGTTGAGGATCGTCGTTTCATCGGGAGTCCGATCCAGACGCAGCCCCGAAAACTGGCGCAGGATAGTGGTCTCGTAGAGGGCTTCCTCCATCGCCGGATCGCTGTAACCGAACCAATTCTGCATTAGGTGAACCCGCAACATGGCCATCAACGGATACGCCGGACGACCACCGTCACCCTTTGGATAATGCGGCTCGATCAATGCAGCACGACCTGATCCATTTGATTCAGGAAGCGCTCGCGGCGGGCCTGCTTACGTTTACCCGCGTACTCGGCATCGGCGAAGGACATCTGTTTCATCGAGGCTCAACCGTTCGGTTCGTGTGAGGCGGATATTTCACCAATTCTGGAAGTCTTTTTCAGAGTTCCCTAGGTTCTAGTGGTTGCCAGGTGTGGTGGGAGCAGTTCGGCAACAGGAACTACCGGTCGAATCTCGACTTGGAGAGATAGAACAGAGCCCTCAGCCGGTAGCCCGCCGCTGATTGGTATTACCCTGTCGCCAGGTACTGCCTCAATGGATGAACCATGCGGGCCGAGGGCAGCACCGACAGACTTGGTCTGCGCCAACTCTACATTGCGGCCATCAAGCACGGCATTGCTTAAACTCACACTGACGCGCCCCTGTTTAGCGAATCGAAACTGCTCCCCAAGGGCATCACCCCGCAGGAGCAACATCAGTTTCGAGGCCCCCGGGCAACTGGTGTGCAAGCTAATAAAACGATTACCCAATGCATGCAGATTGCCCATATCAAGTGGGTCACTTGAACTGCGTTGCGTGACCCGACCGAAGTCCATGTTTGATTCACTCAAATTGATCTGACACTCTTGGGCGAACGTCTGGCCGGAGAGAAACACTGCACAAATCAGACCTGACGCCAATGCAATAATTTTCGGGTGACGCATTCTAACGCTCATAGATGCTCCTACTCCCTACACGGGATCGTTGGTCAATTTGCTGTGCAGGTGGCTTTGGCCGTTTCAAAATAGACATTCAAATCCGGTTCATCCGGGAGTTCGAAATCGACGGAGCAGGAATTGCCCTCTCCGAGACTGATACTCAACGCCTCACTTAGCTGTCCGTTGGTGATAAACACTTTGCCGCCATCCACAACGGTAGTAACAAAGTTACCCTTGGCATCCAGTACTGCAGCGCCCTTGTCGATCGGTTTATCCGCCACATCGGTGATTTGCAATAACACCCTTCGAGACTTGACCACCGGGAAGTCCAGCTTGTTAACCGACCCCCTACCGGCCGAAACGGCTTTGAAACCATTCTGGATATCCACGTTGCGCGGTAAGCTCTTAGTCTCAATTTCCACCCGAGAGTTTTATAGGCATTGAGCTGCGCAATTACCGCATTACCTCATGGGTCGGTCCAGACAGGACCGCTCGGGGTCGTGAGCTTGACGTCGCCAACATCACCCACCTTGGCCACGCCGAAGGTGTCGGACAATTCATACGGTGACAGCGTTACACCGCCTTCATGCACGGCCACGCCGCCATGTAGCTGCCCGCTATAGCTCGTGCTGTCTTGGCCATTGCGTGAGTAACCAAAGTTGAGCTGGGCATAGCGCGGCGACAGATTGACGTTGCCGGAGAAGTCCCGAGTCTTTCTCTGCGCGTCACGTTCAGCACTGAGGCGGTAAGTCGCTAAATCATTACTTTAGCCACGGTGTTACGAAAGCTGGCCCCGGCACTCGGCGTCGACGATTAGATAAGACGTTCACCTTCGAGCCCAACGCGCAATAGCAGCCACTCGCAAAGCGTCAACGCCGTATGGCTGCACAAGCTCAGCTGTGCTTGGCGGCTGGCTTACGGGCTGCAGCGTTGCGCATCGACGCCAGCTCCTGTGCGAGGGTGTCAGCACGGGCCACCGCCGCTGCCGTGCACTCACGCGCCGCGGCTAACTCCGACTGGGTGGCATGCAGACGTTGCTGCAGGTCATACAGGTGCGCTCCCGTTTCCTTGAGTTGTGCCGCGCGCGCCTTGCTTTCTTCACGGGCGCGGTCGATCTCGCGGTAGGCACGCTCTTCGACACTGCGGGCATAGACCTCTTGAGCAATGCGATCCTGCTCGACCTTGAGCCGCAGCTCCTGCAGACCTTGCTGTAGCGCCAGGTTTTGCTGCGGAGATTAACCGAAGGAAATGAGGCGTCTTTCTGAGTCACTCGCCGCCAGGCAAAAGCGGGACATTGAGGTCGACCTCTAAGTGGCCAATCAACGAGTTGATTTGCGTAAGGAGACAAGCATCGAGAGCCTGCATTTGCATTCATGGCTCATGATCCATGCGGCCTATTTCTGGCTATATTTAAAGATGGGTCAAAAACGTATCAACAGCAACAGACAGACGAGTTCTTTGCACTCAACAAGTCCTGGGAACAGCAAAGATCCTTAAAATTTCCTCAGCGCAAACGGCGTCATGAAATCTACTTTCATAAAAATCAAAAGCAGTTTCTACCCCGCAGTTGGAAAAATGCCTTTTTACTTCCTTCATCTCCCGTGACTCAAGACTTCCATCATTTTCTCGTACTTTTTCCAAAAATCCGACCGAGGCTGGCTTTGGATAAATAAATATATTAGGTATGAGGACGCCTTGTTCCTCCAGCCCCTCAAAGTCTGTAAAAGTCACGGCAAAAAACACACTTTCACCTCTTGATACTTCTAACAATCTTAAAGTATTCAAAAGAAATACAGCGAGCCCTGTCAGAAAGTTAGAAGCCCCGCTGCCGCTCATCTCATCCTTTAAGAGCTTTAAGCGGCTGTATCTTGACACAAGCGGAATCTCTTCAAAGCTTTCATAGTTCTCAAAGAATACATCCATGTCATTATACGGTTCTTCGCTGATTATTTTACTGTAGACATCTGTAAGCTTCATTTTTAGGCGGGCTCCATCCGTGCTCATTAAGTCATTCTTCTGTTTACTTCGAGAGCGTCACATCCCCTTTGCTCTTTTCATGTGCTGAATTTGAAAATTTTTTTCGATATGTTGGCGAGCACACCGCCATAAATCAAACTCAGTAAATAGCCAGCGTACTAACGTGTCATTTCGCCGAAAGATACGTTAGCGTCAAGTAACGTATCTTCAAGGCGATCAAAAATCTTGAACTTCCAGGCTATCAATCATTGTATTGTCTGACCCATTGTATTGGATTTTGAACGGCCTCCTCGACGACTCTCCATAAGGACCGCTCACCCCGTCACTGCCTGATAAACAACCCGGTGTGCCTCGGTCGGCAGTGGCACTTCCCACTTGAACAGCATGCGGCGGATATCATCGTTGCGCAGCGAGGTGTCGCGCTTCTGGTTGCGCCGCATGATCTCGTCCTCGGGGCGCTCCAGGTAAACAATCTCCACCTGCGCGCCGTAACCGTAGAGCAAGTCCAGGGTACGGTTGCGCATCTGCGTCGACAGGTGCGTCGAGTTCCACACAAAGGGTTTGTGCTCGCGCAACAGGGCCTTGGCCCGGTCGATGGCGTAGTGCGCAGCGGCGCCCTCGTTCTGGCCATGGCGCAGGCCAAGGGCCTGGCGCGCGTCGTCGAACGACACCACCGGCAGATCCGGGTAGTGCTGTGCGGTCCAGGTGTCCTTGCCGCTGGCCGGCAGGCCCGAGAGCATCACCACCGACGAACCCTGCGGCGCATGCAAGGGGTAGTCGGGATGTACTCGGGCGCCACGCAGGTACTGAATGCGTGTGTAGTCGTCGGCAAAGGCCCGCGGCCCGTGCAGGCAGCCCTCCTCCTCCGCCAGTTCGCGCCACAGTTCGATGGCGTCCAGTACATCGGCCTTGCCGGCGTAGTTGCGGCCCTGCATATCGGCCTCGGCCACGGCACAGAGCATCCATAGCGGCAGTTCCCAGGACAGTTTGTGCAACAGGAACTCAGCGCTGCGGCCGCTGCGATCACCCTGCAGGGCGAAGAACGGCACCTGGTGCACGGCGATGATGCGGCAGATCTGCTCGCGCAGCTCGAAAGGCACGCCGGCGCGCCACAACAGCAGCCGCGCATCCACCGCGCCCCGGCGTGAGTGACCGGGCTGGCCGATACGCCCGGTATCCGGGTCGATCACCGTGGTGTCGGGCTTGGCGATGTCGTGCAGCAGGGCAGCGAAGAACAGCACAAAACGCTGCTCGGCGCTGGCCTGCTGGTAGGCGGGTTGCGCCAGCAAGGCGTCGACCACCAGGCGGGTATGAATCCACACATCGCCCTCGGCGTGGTAGGTCGGGTCTTGCGGTGTGTCGGCCAGGCGCGCCAGAGCCGGAATGGCCACCAGGCAGGCGGCGGCGTCCATATCGCGTCCCGGCTCGGGGACCAGTTGTTGCAGTTGTCGAATATCCATTTCGGGATGCTCCTTCAGTAGCCGTGGCGTGGGCCCTGCCAGTCCATGGACAGGCGCGGCGCATACAGATCGACGCCGTCGGCCAGTTGATTGGGGATAAAGGGTTGATTGGCATGGTGCTGGTCGGCATCGAGGATGGCCTGGACGAAGTCCTGGCGTACCCACTTGAGCCGGCCAAGGGTCTGCTGCTCATCCTCGAGCTTCAGGTACAGGCCTTCCATGCGGCTGGAGCGGTCACACTGGCGCCACGCACGGGCCAGGTCGAGGCCTTCACGGCGTACCACCTGCTCGAACACTTCGCGCCAGCGCGCGCTCTTGGCCAGCGAATCGCTCACCAGCGCCATCAGCTCGGCATGCCGGCGCGGCGCCGGGCCTTCGTACAGCACCGGCACCGCAAGCACCGGCCCACCCTCAAGCAGGCACCGCCGCGCCGCGGTGGAGAGGAACAGCCCTGTGGCGCGGTCCCACACATCGAACTCGCAGAAGTAATGTGGCAAGCGGTCGTAGAACACCGAGTGCTTCTTGTGCAGCCATTCGCCATACAGCACAAAGCGGTCTTCCAGGCGCTCCAGCAACCAGTGCTCATGGGCCGAGGCCCACTGCTTGAACAGATTGAACTGGCGCTCGCGACCACCGCCGGTGAGGTAGTGACCGCGTGACTGCAGGCGCAACTCGCCGCCTGCGGTAAAGCTGATGCCGGCGTTGGCGCCATCGAGTTTTTCTTCTACCACCAGCCACTGCCCGGCCAGGGCGGCATAGCGCACCTGGCCAGTGTCAGTGTCGCCATCCTGCAGGCGCGAGCCTTGCAGGTGGGGCGTGCGGGGGTATTTGAGCAGTTCCAGGTTGTGCGCGGTGGCACGAATATCCATGTGCATGGGTTTGTCCTCGAAAATAGAGAAAAACCAACGACAGGATCAGGCAGGCATGGCAGTGAAGTGCCGCCGCGCGCAAGCACGGGCAGCCATCAGGCAGGATGGACCGTCGTCGGTATCAGGCGTGTTGGCTGGCGTAGGGCACTGGCTTCACCACTTGGAGAAAAGGTTGCAGAGGCTTTAGGGCGCGCATTCAACAGCAAATAGCGGCATCAGGTCAAGCCCCGAGAGGGCAAAGTTCCAGCGGCCCTGTTTGCGCGAAACACCCGAGCTTTTGTCATGAAAAAAACCACCTGGCGCTCATAGGGTGCTGCAAGTCATAACCCCGATAAGGAATCGATCATGAATCTTTCAAGCTTGCTGATGGCTGGAGTCATTGGTCTGGCACTTGCACCCTTGGCCCAAGCCTCATCCACGGCTGACAGCGAAGAAAAAGCCCAGTTACGCAAACTCTTCTGCGAGTCGAAGGGCGGCGCCGATATCACTGCGCTGGGTGAGTTGAAGAAGTCCGACGACGTCGGCGCCGTGGTGGTGTGCAAGCTCCCGCCGTCGCCCACCACGGCGGTGGCAAACCAGGCGGCATCGAGCCTTGCCCCGCTGCCACTGACGCCTGTCACGGCAACGCTTGCGCCACCGTCCGGGGTCTACAAGCTCGCCCCGGGCGCCAGCAGCGTCAACACCTCATGTTCGGCCAACCTGGCCATCGCCAAATGGGCGGGGTTGCCCAATACCAGCAACGGCAACGCCACCTTGAACTGCCGCGGATACAATGCCGGCGCAGCGGGCGGTACGCTGGGTTGCAAGATCGAATGGACCGGGCCGACCCAGGTCGCCATCGGGGTAGTCCCTTACGGTGGCCAGGTAGCGGTGAACTTCAATTGCCAGGCCCTGTACTTCGGTTCCGTCGGCACGGTGATGGATTTCAGCTACGCCGATCCGGCGTATCCGCGCATCCGCTATGGCTCAGTCCAGGCCACCAGCAGCATGACCATCACTCAGTGATGCGGTTCATGCTCGGCTGAGCGTCGTTCAAACACCGGCGGGGCCGCTCCCTGCCGGTCACCCTCCTCTGCATCATTGCTTGCCGCGAGCGTCTCTTTGAACTGCAGGAGCGCTCCCTACCCCAGCATTGCTTCCATGAAGTGAGTTGAGATTTGTCCTGCTCGACATGCCGCAGCAAAAGCGGATCTGTCATCCGTATCCTTTTGTTCATCATTCCTGCTTCCGCCAACCACTGGGCGTGAACAGTCCCCTAGTGGTTATCTAACGCTAATCGTTACACTGCCTTATCTGAATGCCTCAATTCTAAGCCACACCCGAGCAACGTATCTTGGTGCCATGAATCACTACATGGGCAACAGCCCTTCGGAGAAATTTATGACCGCTAAAGATCCGCTTTTTACACCTCACAATGCAGGGCCACTTCAGCTCAAGAACCGTTTCGCGGTGGCGCCAATGACTCGTGTCAGTGCCACTGAAGAAGGCTGTGCAACGGAGCTCATGGCGAAGTACTACGAGCGTTTTTCCACGGGTGGATTTGGACTGCTGATCACCGAAGGGCTCTATACGGATCAAAAGTACGCGCAAGGTAACCTGCTCCAGCCAGGGATGAGTGATGAGACTCAAGCTGAGTCCTGGAAAACCATCGTAGAACAGGCTCACAGGGCTGGAGCCAGGATCGCAGCCCAACTCATGCATGCGGGTCCGTTGGTACAGGGCAATCGATTCGTGAACGGCAGTATTGGCCCCTCCGCTGTCCAGCCCCGTGGTGAGCAAATGACTTCCTACTACGGCAAAGGGAAGTTCCCTATCCCTAAAGAAGCTTCGGAAGCAGACATTGCCGATGCGATCGAGGGCTTTGCACGCGCAGCGCATCTTGCTACCCATATCGCTGGTTTTGATGCAGTAGAAATTCACGGCGCAAATGGCTATCTGCTCGACCAGTTCTTCACCGATTACGGCAACAGCCGATCCGATCGCTGGGGTGGTGACGTCTCTAGCCGAGTACAGCTGATCCTTGAAACCGTGAAAGCGGTGAAGAAAACGATCAAACCAGGCGCTGCTCTGGGCGTGCGGATATCCCAAGGCAAAGTTAATGATTTTTTCCACAAATGGTCGGAGGGAGAGCAAGGCGCCAAGGTGGTGTTCGAGGCTCTTGCCAACCTCGGAGTGGACTATATCCACGTCACTGAATTCGAAGCGTGGCAGCCAGCGTTCTCCAATACAGAGAAAAGTCTTGCCACGCTTGCAAGGCAGTACGCGCCTGGAGTGACCGTGATCACGAACGGTTCACTCCACGACCTGAACCGCTCAGCGCAACTGCTTGAGGAAGGTGCCGATGTCATTGCCTATGGCAGAGGCGCGCTCGCAAACCCTGATCTGCCAATTCGTGCCAAAAACGGAGAAGACCTGCAGGACTTCGATCCATCGATTCTCGGCCCAATTGCCAATATCAAAGAAAGCGAACTGGCTTAAGCGATCTATTTGACGTAGGTATTTGCGTCGAGCTTCGCCCAACGGCCAATTCCTGGCAGCCGGCTTTTATACGTCGGCCTTGGCAAGGAAAAGATCTCAGCATCGGGTATGCAAGATATAGAGAATTGGCGCGCGACTGCATACTCGGGCGAGGAACTCAGCGAAGGCCTTGTAGAGATCACTCGGTGGCTCAAGGACTGCGGGGCATCAGAACTGCTGGAACATTTTGACTTGGTCGCGCTTGCCCCGTCGCTTTTTCGTGGCCAATTGTTCAATAGCCCGGTGTGGAGGTCGTGGCCCTTACCCTTGCTGAGCATCTGCCCAGGGATATCCAACCCTTACAAAAGAACTTGGCCAAGCTGCCCTTGCTGAGCGGAGATCACTCCCACTGCGCTCCTTGATTGCGGCACTTTGCATTTCAAACCGTAGGAAGCATGTGTTGACCTAGCCCCGGTTTGGAAGGCTGAAACCGCTGTCCAGGTATCCGAATCAGGGGAAGCTGGCTCGCAGCTTCCCCCCACCTAAATGTCTTCTTTGCTTAAAAGTCTGAAGAACCACTCTCCAGAATATGGTGGGCGTGTTGGCTACCTGTATTTGCTCTTGAGAAAGTCCACGAATACCCGAAGCTTCGCTGGCATCTGAGTCCTGTGTGGGTAGTAAAGGAAGAAAGGCTCGCCGGGAGGGCTGTAGCTCTCGAGTATCACCTGCAAAGCTCCCTCAGCAATCTGAGCCTGTGCGAACTGTTTGAATACGTAGGCGACACCTACGCCGTTACAGGCCGCTGAGACCACGGCTCTCATCTCATCAACGATCAAGTTGCCAGCGACGTTGATCTGTACGTTACGCCCCCCCATTCGAAACACCCATTCGTAAAATTGCCCGCGCGGGTGCAACCGCTGCCTGATGCAGCGATGGCTGACGAGCTCTTGAGGCGTTTGCGGCACGCCGCACTTGAGCAAGTAGTCTGGGGAGGCCACAACGACGCGATGCTGCGGCACACCTAACGGTATGCCCACCATATCCCGTTGCACCGTATGGCCCAATCTGATGCCCAAATCAAACCCATTGCCAACGATGTCAGTGAGCTCATTGTCGACTGATATTTCGACATTTATATCTGGGTAATGGGCAAGGAATTCGGCGAGGTAAGGCTCCACCATGGTCACGAATGCGACATGAGATGTATTGATGCGAAGCTCACCACTGGGCTGATCGTATGAAGAACGTACGAGCTCGATGGCGCCTTCTACGGATGCTAGAGCGGGCCCCAATGCCGAAAGCAATTGAGCCCCTGCATCGGTTAGCGAAACGCTCCGAGTTGTCCGATTCAAGAGTCGCGCGCCAAGGGTCGCCTCCAGTTGTTTAATGGTCTTGGAGACCGCCGTCGCACTGACACTGAGCTCAGCTCCGGCCCTTGTGAAACTCAATGTTCGGGCGACCATGACAAACACTGATAGTGCTGGGAGCAAAGAAGGTGCGAAAGCAGGTGCAGCCGTAATCATCGTCATTCAACTATGAACCGTAGGTTCATAACCTATACGCATCTTCACCACTTATCGTCAACAGTCCTCCCCCTTAAGCTGGTTGCATCCATTCATCTACGCATGAGGAAACAACCTTGCTTACCAATCGCACACCAAGAGCAGAATACGAAAACCGATGGAAACGTGCCCAGGCATCAGCTAAAGCATGCGGTGTTGAGGCTCTCGTGGTTTGGGGGAAAGGTGGGGGGACGGTGGACACTGCCAACGATCTTATCTACCTCGCCAACTACTGCCCCGTATTCCCTTACGCCCCGGATCTTCCTGGCCTCTGGGCTGGACTGTCTCATGGCGCTGTAATCATCCCGGTCAATGGCGAGCCTATCCTGATCACGGAGTCACCCGCGATCCGCCGAGACATCGTCAGTGTTCAAGACGTCCGCTCAGCCGATGGCTTCGTTCCGGATAAAGTAGCGGCAACGCTGCGTGAGATGGGCCTTGGCAACTCCAGGGTTGGATTAGTAGCTGGGCCGTGGCTGGTAGCTTCCGTCTACAAGCGCTTGCTGAACTCCGCAAAAGGAGTCGACTTCATCGAGCTTGATTACGTGATTGAAGCGTTGAGAACTCACAAGTCGGAGTTTGAATTTGAGCTACTTCGCGAAGCAGCCGTCATCGGAAATGCCTCGATGGAAGCCATGATGAAGAGTGCATCCACTCCAGGGACTTCTGAAGCCGATGCAGTAGCCGAGGCCTACAACGTGGCTATACGCCGCGGCAGTGCCATGATCGACGCTGCCTGTTCGTCCGGTCGCCATTCGGCACTTTACGCCGACGGGATGGCGCCACAGTGGACAACTCGTCCTCTTGAGTCAGGGGACATTTTTCACTGTGACATGTACGGCGCTGCAGTCGAGGGTTACTGCTGGGATTTTTCCCGGACAGTCGTCACGGGTGGGAAATGGAGCTCGGCTCAGAACGAGGTGTATGACGGAGCGATCGCGGCTATCGATGCCGGCGTCGCAGCATGCCGTCCAGGCATCTCTGCGCAAGCACTCTATGACGTCGTGTTTGCCGAGCTTCAGAAGCGCGAAATCTACTGTGGCTATCCGCTGCACGGCCACTCGTACGGTATCGGGTGGGAGTCGCCGTGGCTTGTTCCAGGCAACGAGACGAAAATTGAGGCCGGAATGGCTATCGCAATTGAATGCATGGCAGGTCGCGAAGACACTGGCTACGTGAAGTTCGAGCACAACGTACTCGTCCATGCAGACCGGACCGAGCTGATCTCTACCTGCCCAGCCCGCCTGTAATAACCGACCCAAACAGTGCGCCGCCCTCAGCAGCGCATTGTTTCGGGTGAGCTCAATACCGTCGCCCGCCCCTGTCCTATCCTGAGAACCGGCCACCACCATCGGCGTCCACCACCACACCGCTGAGGTAAGAAGCACGCCGGGACGCCAGGTATTGATTCCGACCATTCCATATTCCAACGCTTCGGACACGCGGAAAACTCGGCTCATATCTTGGGTGCGGGCCAAAGGAAACACCCTCCGCTAGCCCGTCGCCGATCTGAGGCTTGCTCACTGCTGCCGCCAGTTTGCTTACAAAACGGTTGCTGAGGCGAACACCTGCAAACTGGGTCGGAGTGAAAAGCGCATGAGTGCCACTCGACATGAAGACCTCCTGTATCCGGCCTGGCAGGCATCGGAAATGAAAAATAACCGGTCTACGTTAGGCGTGACTGTCAGTGAATAGAATCCCGCCAAAGCGATAAGTCGCTATAACGAATTTCGTTATAATGACGTTGCGGTCTTGTCGTAAAATGACGACGTCGCCCGGGTTGAGTGGTATGGCCAGAGAGAAGATCGAGACAACTCGATTGCCTGCGACATGCAGCAAAATCACCCGCTGTTTAGCCGTGTCCTTTTTGATTTGGGCCAAGCGTCCCGGTTTTGGACAACCTCCCCAGAGCCAGTGCCTCCAGTAGAGATCAACGAATCATGAATTTAAACGACGTACATGTATTCTTGATGGTGAGTTCCTCCGGGAGCCTGACTCAAGCAGCAAAGCGCCTGGAAATTTCAGCGATGGCAGCATCAAGACGGTTGGCAAGTCTTGAGGAGGAGTTAGGAACCCGGCTGGTTCACCGGACAACACGCTCAACTTCGCTTACACCTGAAGGCGAAGATTTCTTGCCCTACGCCAAAGCAATGGTCGAAGCGGAGGAAAGCGCGAAGTTTCTGTTCTCGCCCAACCCAAAGGGCGCGTCCGGGCTGTTGCGAGTCACATCTCCATCAGGGATAGGACGGCGCAATGTGATGCCGCTGATCAAGCCGCTGCTCGAGCAGAACCCCGAACTGAGGGTGGAGCTACAACTACACGATGATGTGCTGGACATTGTAGGCAGAGGGATTGACGTTGCCATCCGCGTGGCGCCGCTAAGGGACTCAACGCTGATCGCCAAGCGAATCGTGAATAACGCCCGCGTCGTCTGCGCATCTCCCGAGTATCTTGCGCAGCATGGCGTGCCGAGCAGCCTGGACGATCTGCATCGTCATAACTGCATTCGACTTCTGAATGTTCCACAATGGACGTTCATCGCCGATGGACAACCTACCGTGGTCAGCATCGAAGGCCGAGTAAGCTGTAACAACGTCGACTCAGTTCGCGAGCTGTGTATGGAGGGTTTAGGCCTCGCTCAACTCACGCTGATGGACGTCAAGCGCGAGTTCAATTCCGGAGCGCTCGTTGAGGTGCTGCTCGACAACGTCACCCCGCAAGATCTCAGTGTTTGGGCCCTTCTGCCCACCAACAAGAACCTGCCTCCCCGGGTGACGTTATTCATTGAGCATCTGAGGGCAGCCATGGAACAGGAATAGTGAATCGCCCCCGAATTTCATCCAGAGCACCGTCGAGTGGCTGGTCAGCGCCGGCCGCCTGAAGCGCGCCGATGTCGATCGCGCTCAGCAGTTGCAAGCAGGGCCACATACCCTGGACCCGACAGAGGTCCCAATGAATGATGGTCGCTTTGCCATCGCCTAATTGTATGGATGCCTCCAAGCAAGGCATCTGCTAAATACAGACTGGAATCAGTGTGTCATGAACGGTAGCGTGGCGAGCGACAAGCACTCTTCAAGGCGAACTGATGAGATGCCGGGGTGTTGTAAACATGCGTCTTCGTACGCAATATTCTCTCCATCAGAGATGGCCGAAAGATACTCATCGATTCCCGAAAAAACACAAGAAGCTGGAATATCGACTGAGAAAAGTGACAACTCCTTATTCGACACGCAGGAAGCACCAAGCTCTTTGAGCTTATCGATGATTTCTGATTTTTTTTCAGGATTATTTGCATACACCCTGATTGTTGAATGCCCACCTTGCTTGATTACATGCGTTACAACTAACTCGCTATCACTCTGGCGCACTAGCACGCCATCCCCCTTGCTTACGCCATATATGTAATATGGCGTATTGTCGACAACATAACGATTATCTCCCTGGTAAATCCCCCATACCGATTCCGCTGAAACCGGCGGATAATCATCTTCATCAGGTGTTAGTTCAAAAATAATCTTATGAAAAATTTCGCTCATGTGAGATGCGCTCACGGGTTGGAACCACCTGGGCGATTCAAAGTTTTATAATTCAGCCTGGCTAAACAGGCCATCAAGGTGAGCCGGAAGTTCATCCCATTCGCTATCCGTGATGGATTTGAGTGGTGCGATTAGATCCTTTGACCCGATATTACTGACTGTAAATCAGCTTTCGCAAGCCCGTCTCGAGTGAGCCTGGGCCTGCCAGAATCGGACGCTCTCTTCGAGCGTCTTATCGATTGCACTGATGATGACTATCAAAGGGCCGGTCTATTGGGTTGCCAAAACCGATCAATATAATCGCCCCTCAATTTCTCCCCCCGTCTGGCTTCAGGCGAATCCCCCGGAACCCAACACCATGCCAAGCGCAAGCCTGGGCCCTCGCGGTCTTCCCGAACATAATCAACAGAGTGTCAAACAGCAGTGGCTAGCAATTCTCTCGGTCGCCGTGGGTGCCTTCGCCTTGGTGACCAGTGAATTTCTCCCGGTGGGCGTGCTCAACGACGTCGCCAGCGACCTGGGCATCAGTGCCGGCCACGCCGGACTGATGGTTACCCTGCCCGGCATCATGGCCGCCCTCGCCGCTCCCTTGTTGTCTATCGGCATTGGCGCCATGGACCGTCGCTATCTGCTGATCGGCCTGACACTGATAATGATCATCGCCAACTCGGTCGTGGCCTACGCCAGCGACTTCAGTCTGCTGCTGTTCGGCCGCGTGCTCCTGGGCATCAGCATCGGCGGTTTCTGGGCCACTGCCATTGCCCTCAGCGGCCGCCTGGCCCCCAAGGGAGTGGGCGTAGCCCAAGCCACCTCGATCATCATGGTGGGTGTGACATTGGCCACCGTACTGGGCGTGCCCGTAGGCACCTGGCTCAGTGGCCTGATGGGCTGGCGCATGACCTTCCTGGTCACCGCGCTGGTGGGCGTACCGGTGTTACTGGCGCAGATATTCCTGTTACCGCGGCTCACCCCGGAAAAGGCCATTCGCATCAGCGACCTGCCGGCCTTGTTTATCAATCCACAAGCTCGGGTTGGCCTGATCGCTGTATTGCTGATTGGCCTGGCGCACTTTGCCGCATACACCTATGTCGCCCCCTTCTTCAAACAAAGTGCCGGCTTTGACGGGCCGACTATTGGCTCGCTGCTGCTGCTCTATGGCGTGGCCGGGGTAATGGGTAATGTTTTCGCCGGTTTCGCCGCCAACCGCAGCGTACGTCACACCCTGTTGCTGGTTGCCCTGATGATCGGCGCCAGCACCGCCCTGTTTCCCTACTTCGCCACGGGCATGACCGGTGCAGCAATGCTGATCGCGCTCTGGGGCTTTGCCTTCGGCGCATTCCCGGCCTGCGCCAGCATTTGGATGTTTGTCGTCGCACCCAAGGATGTGGAGCGCGGCATGCCACTCTTCGTTGCCTTGTTCCAGGTGATTATTGCCCTGGGCTCGTTCTTTGGTGGGCAGATCGTCGACCAGTTGGGCAGCTTGGTGCTGTTGAGTCTGGCGACGGCCCTGGTGGGCTGTGGTTTTGTCACGGTGCTGGTGCTGGGGCGTAATGTCAGTAACAGCCTGGCGGCCCAACCCGGCTAACCAGGAAAACCGGGACTGATTTATTGCAGTCCCTTGACATGACTTATCGCTCACCTTGGACCAGTGAACACAGCGCCATGCTTCATTGTTGCGTCACGGTACATGGTTACGACCACCTGAACATCGGCTGCTCATCAGCAGATCTATCAAGCAAGGCGAGAGTTCACGAGTTCGCCTACAGGGCATCGAAGGACTCTATAGATCTCGGAAATCACCTGCATCGTTGCGTCTTCGAGCGGTCCTTCATTACGGCATAAAACCCAGCCGCGATCCGCAATCGCTCGCTCGAACGCCTTGGTACAAGCAACATGTTCTTCCAGCTTATGGATCACAGTACTGCTTAACCCACGTCGTCGTGCCGCTGCCCTCGCCCATGAAATATCAGGCGTGGTAACAACCCCGACATGCAGGTCTGGCACTCGCACGTTTCGATCAATGTTCAACTGCAGAATCTCTGCAAACGGGACTATCCGGCGAAACGCGGCATCAGACGGGTACCAGCGATCGATCAAGATGATGCTGCCAGGTTGCTGTTTCGCCAGCACGTACTGGGAAATCCAAGCACGGCTATCAGCCAGGCGCTCACAAACCTCCAACTCCAAATCCCTGGAGGGACTTCTGACGAGCTGGTTGACGAGGGCCATTGTTTCACCCCTATAGGGATCGCTTTTTTTCTCGCAAAGTCGGATCACCTTGTTGTTGTCGGCCCTAAGTACTTTTGTAACGGCCTCCAACAGTGTGGTTTTGCCGGCTCCCTTGGGCCCATCTAGAGAAACAAACAGCGGACGATTCATTCTTCACATGACAATTGATAGACGGTTTTTGTTGCCCGTTTCGTTCGCTGGAACCGCTTGGTGCGACTACGCAAATCGAGTGAGGGTCCCTTATGGGTAGACATTGATGAACACTCTAACCGGATTACGTCGCTACCGCCTGAGTACAGGTCTTCGGCGGCAAGCCGTTGGCGATGCGTTTAATGATTTCCGGCCGGTGTGTTTTCATCCGTCTGACCGGACCGGGGTTGGCGCAGAACCGTGGTACAGGCCAACGCCAGATGCACATGCAGTACTCTGAGATCACGGCGCCATCCACCGAACGCAGCATGACCCGTAAGTTGGGCATAGACATTGCAAAATGCCTACTCGAACCGGTGGATGGGGTACTTCTAGTAAATGGGAAGTGAGACTCTCACTTTTATCTCGACCAATACTCGATCAACATCACTCAAGTTTCATCGCTCTATCGGATAATATTGAGTCCGACAGTAGCTAGAATTTCCATCCCCAATACACTCTCCGTACAAGTACCGATACCGCATTCGCCCCGATTGCCCAGTTTTTGGCCAACATCAACGCGAAATCTTTGATTGATAGTCGGCACTCTCTGCCGTGAAATCGATTATCTCTTCCTTGGCCGGGCATTCCACACCGGTCGGAAATCATCACTTTCATTCTGCACGCTTGCCCATCTCCCGTATGCACCGCAGACCGGATGAACACGTGCCAAATCCATACACCCCCGACGTACAAGGACAATGCACGTTGCCCGCATAGAACTAGCTTAGACTGACATATTTGTCTTGGGATACGGGGTTTTTAGAACTCAAAACCCGTAAAAAATATTTTGTTACGTTTTCCTTATTAGCAAAAATGGAAAAACACTTATCTATCACTATGCTTCATTTCGTTAATGCAAGCCCCCTCCCACTAAAACTTATACAGGTGATCGCATGAACACTAAGAAAGTCGAGAAAACCAGCAAAGAACAGACTAATACCGCTCGGACTGTAAAAACCCGCCAAGTAGATGTTGATGTGCGCAAAGCACTGGAAAACGCCTACTGGTAAGTATGTAGAGCAATGAAGAGGCTCTAACCAGCCTCTTCACTACCCACAAAGCCCCTCCCTCTGATGTAAACAGTAACCCTGCATAGACCCGCTGAGCTTCAAGCTCCCATCGGGCAATTTCCTATTAGGTTCTCTGAGAGAAACTTGAATGAACGCCAATACTTACTTTGAGTCACTCCTCTCACGTTCCATTCCCATAGTGGTCGACTCTGACATTGCACTTGACGTGGCGCGCAACGAAGGGTTCAAGACAGTAGACATCAGCAGCTTTGACTTTACAGACAAGAACGCTTGCGCGCTGATGCTTATAACAACTTATGATGGGCATGCCAAACTACGCAAGCTTTGGGATATCACTAAAGCCAAGCTGGCCCACCTGGCCACAGCAAAGTTTGACTCTGGAGCAGAGTCTTTAAAGTACTCGCTACATAAGCTGCTCGCCCTGGATCACCAGGCTACATTGAAGCGCCGTGCAGAATCCTATGAAATACTTTTGGCTAAGCCGACAATTCAAGTTCGCAGCGGTCACCACACGCTTCAATGCACTTTGAGTGACAGCGTAGAAATTGCCAATGATTCCGACGACATGCTGGAAGGCTGGTTTTACTCGGTCGCTGAGTTTTTTGAAGCCTCTATAGTAAACATCTCAGAAGAGCAGCCGAGCTTCTCACTTGATGGCGAACTGGCATTTGATGGCTTTATTTACTTAGCCAACAACCAAAACTTGAAGGATAAATTTGCCGGCGAGCTTTCTGAGCTATTGAAACAGGCTTCACGTGGAAACAATATTGTCGAATTCAAAGAAAATGTGGCACAACGTATAGTCCTGAACAACACCGATGTAACCGAAAAATTCCGCAGTATGTTTGGCGACCTGGAGCGAGGCTTGGCGGCGACCGAGTTTGCCGTGGGCTGTGCGAAACACCCGAATCCAGTCGACTGGTCAATAAATTCTCTTTTGAATGAAAGCAGTTGCGGAGTACACGTCGGAATTGGAATGGGGCAGAACATGCCACACATTGATTTCATTTCTACTAGCGCAAGAATTGTATAAGTGGCTGCGCGTCATTACGAAGGATTGGGCGCCGACCTATGGCGGTGTGCTTCGCCTCCCCCTCCTTCACCCAATCGCAAAAGCCTCGCGGGCATGAGCCGGATGCCACTCCCCTTTTGACGGCCGTCAGAACTTCTGATCAGCCTGGTGCCGGCGAGCGCTCAGCTCTCCAGCACCTCCGCGGCGCTATGCGTGGCAATAGAAGCCTGGCTACGAAGTTGAACAATCGCTGAACCATTCTCTATCCCCTCCGAAACATCTTGAAACAGGCCGCCTGGCAACCACACTATTGCGAATGAATTTCATTTGAGTGGTCGGTGCATGCGAACTGCGGCAAAGCTCACCAGCGTTCTACTCGTGCTCTGCGGAGGGACAGCTCTGGCCGCCCCACCAGCGGTATCAGAGGAGTCGCCCATAAAACTGCTGATTGAAAACCACCGGTTTACTCCCGAGTCCTTCTCTGTCCCAGAGGGAAAGCGCTTTCGTATCGAACTCACCAGCCACGATGAATCCGTGGATGAGTTTGAAAGCTATGACATGAAGTTCGAAAAAATCCTGGTTCCCGGTAACACCATCAGCGTATTCGCCGGCCCCCTGCATCCAGGCACTTACACCTTCTTCGACGACTACCACCCGGACCAGGCCAAAGGCACGGTCATCGTCGAAAAAAATCAGGAGTGAGGCCGTGCTGGCGAGTCTGTTGATCGTATTTCGTGAGGTGCTGGAGGCCGGCATCATCGTTGGCATTGTCCTGGCCGCTACCCAAGGCATCCGCCGCAGAGGCCGGTTCATTGCTGGCGGTATTCTTGCCGGGGTTGCCGGCGCCGGGCTACTGGCATTGTTTGCCGGAGCCATCACCCAGGCCTTGTCAGGGTTTGGCCAGGAGGTGTTCAACGCCAGCATCCTGATCATTGCGGTGCTGATGCTCGGCTGGCACAACTTGTGGATGGCCAGCCACGGCCGTGAAATGGCCGCACAGATGCAGGCGGTCGGCCGTGCTGTGGCCTTCGGCGAAACGTCCTTGCTGGCCATGGCCACAGTAGTCGCGGTGGCTGTCCTGCGCGAGGGCTCGGAAATCGTGCTGTTTCTCTATGGCATCGCTGCCTCGAGCCAGGCCGAGCCGCTGTCGATGTTCCTCGGCGGCCTGTTAGGCATTGCCGCCGGCAGCCTGCTGTCCTGGTTGCTCTATCGCGGGTTGGTGGCGATACCGCTCAAGCAACTGTTCAGGATCACATCATGGTTGATCGCGCTGCTGGCCGCCGGCATGGCCGGGCGCGCTGCGGCAATCCTGGCTGGCGCCAACCTGATTCCCGCCTGGGGCTACGAGCTCTGGGACAGTTCCTGGCTGGTGGCCGACGGCAGTATGAGCGGACGGGCGCTGCAAGCGCTGCTGGGCTATAGCGACCGGCCCATGGGCATCCAACTGGCGGCCTGGGTCGTGACCCTGGTCATCCTGTTGGTTGGCAACAGACTGATCCACAAGCGCTCCACCCACACGCCCGCCCGAGTCCTTTGACTCCTCAGGAGAAACCCATGAAGTTACCGTTCTCTGCCCTGGTCCTGGCCGCTGCCAGCGTCCTGACCTTCACCCTGAATGCCCAAGCCCGCGAGTACCCGATCGGCGGACCGGTACAGGCTCACGACATGGAAATCGCCGCCTCGTATCTGGTGGGCATTGAAATGGCGCCGATGCCACCGGGCATGGAGATGGGCGCGAACTCCGTGCACCTGGAAACCGATGTGCACGCCACCGCCGACAATCAATACGGCTTCGCCAATGGCGAGTGGATCCCTTACCTGAACATTACTTACCTGCTGGTCAAGCAGGGAGCGCCAGACTACAAGGAAATCGGCAAATTGCAGCCCATGGTGGCCAAGGACGGCGCGCATTACGCCAATAACGTCAAGATGCACGGTCCTGGTACCTACACCGTGGTGCTACGTTACGAAAGTCCGCAGGTCAATGGCTTCTTCCATCACGTCGACAAGGAGACTGGGGTTCCAGAGTGGTGGAGTCCCTTCACCCAGACCTTCACCTTCAAATACCCCCAGCAATAACCTGCCTGGCAGGGCCCTCAGTGAAATGGGGGCTACATTGCCAAACCAGCGTCGCAACTGATCAGCACCTTGAACCGACCGTCAACCTCCCGCCCATTGCACCGCCTGGCCCTGCTCGCCGCATTGCTGCCGAGCCTGATGTTGCTGCTGGCAATCGAGTGGCTGCTGCTCCCGGGAAACCCGATGAAAAAACCAGGACGCCATGTGCTCTCAACAATGGACTTGCTTTGGCAGGGCGCAGCATCGCTGGACGATCACCAAGCTTTTATGGACTCAGGGGCATTATCGATAACCCCCCGGGCCGTTAGCATTCCTCCATCAACACCACGCCTGCATTCACGCCGTGGAAATGCCTGGAGGATTCATGCAGAAACTACAGAACCGCATCGCCCTGGTGACCGGATCATCCAAGGGAATCGGCGCGGCCATTGCCAAGCGCCTGGCCATGGAAGGCGCTACCGTCGGAGTGAACTACACCCGCAGTGAACGGGAGGCTGACCTGGTGGTATCACAGATCACCGCCTATGGCGGCAAGGCCTTTGCCATTCAGGGTGATGTGTCTCAGCACACGGATATCGAGCGAATGTTCAGCCTGATAAAACGCGATCACGGCCCGATCGATATCCTGGTCAACAATGCCGGTGTCTACTCGACCGGTGCGATTGAAGAAGTCACCGAGCAGCAGTTTCACCGGCACTTCGACCTGAACGTTCTGGGGCTGATTCTCTGCACCCAGGAAGCGCTCAAGCACTTCAATCCCAAGGGTGGCAGCATCATCAACATCAGTTCGAGCGTGACCTCGTTCACCCCGGTCAATTCCACGGTCTACACCGCTTCCAAGGGTGCGGTGGACGCGGTGACCCGCACCCTGGCCAATGAGCTGGGGCCGCGAAAGATCCGCGTCAACTCGGTCAACCCGGGCCTGATTGAAACCGAGGGCGTCCACGCCAGCGGCTTCTTCCATGACGACTTCCGCCAGAAGATCGAATCGATCACGCCCTTGGGCCGTATCGGCACACCTCAGGACATCGCGCCCGCCGTGGCCTTCCTCGCCAGTGATGAAGCCAGCTGGATCACCGGTGAAACCCTGATTATCGGCGGTGGCCTGCACTGAGTCGGCCTCACTCCGACAGCAGCACCCTCTGCTCTTTCCAACGGCTGAAACGGGGTCATTCAATGACTCCGGCAAGGCCGCCCATTGCCTGGAGAAACACATGAATACTGGATTGCAAAGCGCTTATGGTGCGTTGATCAACGGCGTCCATGAAGTCTGCACCCAACAACACTTCGAGGCGCGGGATGCGGCCACTGGCGCCCTGCTCGCACAGGTATCGCGTTGCAACGAGAACGCTGTCGAGCGTGCAGTGAATGCTGCACATGCGGCCTTTCCGGGCTGGCGCGATCTCGGCCAGCAACGCCGTGCCGTGTTGATCAACCAACTGGCCGATGCCATTGAAGTGGATGCCGAGCGCCTGGCACAGATCGACGCGCGTGACGTCGGACGCTGCATCAGCGAAGTGCGCAAGGACTACGCCATCGCAGTGCGTCATTACCGTTATTTTGCCTCGATCATCCTCGCCCATGAAGACAGCGGACGACCCATCGATGGCGGCTACAGCATGGCCAAAAGAGAGCCCCTGGGCGTCTGCGGCCAGATCATTCCATGGAATGCGCCGGCCATCATGGCTGCCTTCAAGCTGGCACCGGCTCTGGTCGCCGGCAATACCGTGGTACTCAAGCCGGACGAAAACGCTTCACTGTCGACCCTTGAGCTGGGCAAGCATATTGCCCGTCTCTTGCCACCTGGCGTGGTCAACATCGTTCCGGGGTTTGGCAGCGAAGTGGGCGCGGCGCTGACGCGGAATAAAAAGGTCAGGAAACTGTCGTTCACCGGCAGCACTGAAGTCGGTAAAACCGTCGCCGGCGTCGCTGCCGATCGCTTGGTACCGGTGACCCTGGAACTGGGCGGCAAGAGTGCAAACATCGTGTTCCCGGACGTGGAAGACCTGGATGCCGTGGTGGATAACGCGACCTTCGCGGCGATTCACAACAACGGCCAATCCTGCCTCGCCGGTACCCGACTCTTTGTGCATGCGGACATTTTCGAGGCGTTTTCGCAGAAGCTGGTGCAGTCGTTCAAGCGCATCACTGTCGGCTCACCGCTCGACGAACAGACCCGGGTCAGTTGCCTGGTCTCGGCCAGACAGGGTGAGCGGGTGCTGGAGTACATCCGTATCGGTCTCGAAGAAGGCGCGCAACTGCTGGCTGGCGGCGAGCGCACAGTCATCCCCGGTTGCGAACACGGCTACTTCATCGAGCCGACCCTTTTTCTGGCCACTAACGCCATGCGCATTGCCCAGGAGGAAATCTTCGGCCCGGTACTGTGCCTGATCAAGTGGGATGACCCTGAGCAGATGATCGAGCAAGCCAACGCCACCGAGTACGGGCTGGCAGCCGGCATCTACACCGCCAACCTGAAAAATGCGCTGGACACTGCCGACCGCCTGGAAGCTGGCTCGGTGTGGATCAACCGCTACTCCAACATCACGGATGGCACCGCCTTCGGTGGCTACAAGAGCAGCGGTATCGGTCGTGAATTCTGCCGTGAGACCTTGAATGCCTACACCCAGATCAAGACCATCACCTTGCAGACCGAAGTCCCCTCCCCCTGGTTCTCCCCGCTTAGCTGATCGCTCATCCCGAGCAGTTGCACCGATGCCCCCCGATCTACTTGATCGGGGGGTATTCGGTTATCGGTCATGCCCCTGAGTTTCTCGACGCTGCGATGACCTTGATGTTCAGCAGGGCCGTTGAACATTGGCGCTCCTGCAACTTCTTGCCAACGCCAGCCCTGATCAGCGTCTCCCCAGGCTACAACCCAGGGCTGCAGTCTTCTCGGCGTGCTTGCTCGGCGCGTAGCCGGTCACCCCCTTGAAGGCGGTGCTGAAGGCACTTTCCGATGCGTAGCCCAGCGCAAAGGCAATCGTCGAAATACTGTCCCGGGTATTGGACAGGCGTTCCATGGCCAACTGGATCTTCCACACCCGAATGTATTCGATCGGTGTGTAGTCGGTGACCTGCTTGAACTTTTGCGCAAACGCCGAGCGCGACATGCCGGCCAACTTCGCCAACGCCTGCAGGTTCCACTTCTTTTCCGGCGCGCAATGAATGGCGTTCAGCGCAAGACTCAGGTGCTTGTCGGTAATCGCATACAACCAGCCCATCCCACGTACCGTTTGCTGGGCCGCCAGGTGCGCGCGGAGGATCTCGATAAGGATGATATGGGTGACATGCTCAATGATCAGGCCGCCGCCAGGCGAGTCTTTGCCGATCTCGTTCTTGAACATTTCCAGCGACCACTTCAACACCGGGAGGTTTTCATCCTCACGGCGAATGATGATGAATTCCGGCAGCGCCTTGAGGAAGCCCTTCGCTTCATTGTTGTGAAAGTCGAAGCGGCATCCGGTAAAGGCCAGGTCATCGCCACCATTGCTGAACACCGAGGCTTTTTCAGTGGCCTGGGTGTAGAGCCGGTTGCACTCGATGACCGGGCTCTGCAGGTTGTCGGCAATGATGAACGGCTGGCCGTTGGCGAGGAGAAAACAGTCACCTTGCTGTATGAGGTGAGTGCCCTCGATACCGTCGATGCTCAGGTAACACTGGCCTCTGGTGACCAGATAGATTTTCAGGCCTTCATAGCCGGGAAAACCGACCGCAATGTCTTCGCGCATTTCAAAGTGCACCGTGCGGCTACTGCGCGGTTTGAGCTTTGAAATGACGTCGGACAACGGATCCACAGGCAGCACTCCTGGCTGGTTTAACTTGCGACAGGGATGTAACTGGCGGAGCATAACATGCTGTATCTCGAACACAGTCCGTCAGATTTCATACCCTTCAAATATGTAATATGCTAGGTCCGTCCGACTCAATTTCGACATTGCACCGGACAATGGATCTGCATAAAACCATTAATCCCAGCTGGCTGATCAGCCCAGTGTGCAGTAGATAATCAAGCAGGTCCTCAGCTGTCCCTAGAGCCAACCTCTGGACGCTTGAAAAGGCTTTGTGGATACCCTGGCATGGCGAACTCGCGTTCATGCTCCCTACAATTAAATTAGGCAGGAAGGTAATCGTCCCTTATCTCACATACGATGCAAAAACGCAGACTGAAGGAAAGTCTACAATTCGGGCGGCCCTGGCTGGATATTTAGCGAAGATACCAACGATGGGCACATTGCAATCACTGCAGCACAAGGAATTCACAATGTACCAGATTGACTACAACCGCTATCGCTCAGTAAAAAGCTTCAATCGTCGGGTTCGATTCTTAGTCATGCACTACACTGCCGTCGACTTTAAAGCTTCCATAGCATCGCTCACCGGGCCTTCGGTAAGTGCCCACTACCTCATACCTGACCCTACAGATAACACCTATCTCGAGGCCGGGTTCAAGGATATGCGGATCTTCAATCTAGTCGATGAAACCGAGCGTGCGTGGCATGCTGGCGCCAGCGCATGGGCTGGTCGTCGCAACCTGAACGACACCGCGATCGGAATAGAGATCGTCAATTTGGCCACAGATAACAATGGCATATTTACCTTCCCTCCCTACCATGCGTTGCAAGTCGATGCCATTAAACAATTGGCTTTGAACATTATTCAACGCTACCCGGACATCACTCCCCCCCACATCATTGGTCACAGTGATATTGCCCCCGGAAGAAAAACTGACCCTGGCGCAGCCTTTCCATGGCAAGAACTTCACGCTGCAGGTATTGGTGCCTGGTATGACGATGCAACCAAGCAGCACTATCTAACTAAGTTCTGCAACTCGCTGCCTTCTAGGGCGGACCTCATTTCGAAGCTCGGCAAGTACGGGTACGACACTTCAAGCGCAAGTACTGACAGTGCGTACAAAGATTTGATCCGCGCATTTCAACTGCATTTCCGCCAGAAAAAATATGATGGGGTCGTTGATGTCGAGACAGCCGCAACGCTGTATGCCTTGGTAGACAAGTACTTCCCGACCACTTGAGCAACTTTTATTGTTTGGGCAGCGCCCAGCAAGCCACAAAGCACGCCAATTTAAAATCCAGATATTAGTGGCGGGATAGTTGCGCGTAAAAAATATCAAATCGAATACTGATCGTTACCTGATACACACTCCCGCCACCAGACCTGATCTGCCCATATCAAGACAAACCAGATCCGCTACCCGCGGTTTTGCGCGCTATCACGAATTACAGGCATTCCTGCGCGACACGTTCAAAGTGCGAAGGCGCAAAGCTCGACGCCAACAAGTGCCGTTCATACAAGAAGACCTTGCCGCCGTTCGGTGCCTTGTAGGCTTCCAGCACGTTATCCGCCGCCACTTTGCTGGTGACCACGATCCGGTAGCCGCGCTGTGTTTGCGAGACCGTCGTGGCCTGCGCAATGCCCTGCAACTTGGGGACCACGCACTCGGCGTACTCGGCCGGGGTTTTCTGGGTGTGCATGACCAGGGTCGGGTCGTTTGGCGCAGTGGCGCAGCCGGCCAGCAACAAGGAGGCCAGTGTCATGGAGGGAACTAAGGGAAAGCGCATCGGTGAAGTCCTGAAGTAACAGCCTGGTTCGGTGCGCATCGGGTCAGCGTCACGGCGCTGCCGTTGCGGTCATGGTTTTCGTCGCAGGCGATTTTCCATGGTTGCCGGACAAAGCAGAACTAGTGTTGCTTGATTGTGACTATTACTTGAACCGATAGTTACCGCGCATGCAGACTGCGCGACAGCCCAACTACAACTAGAAAAGGATCCTTCTGTGCGAACTTTTGACCTCATTCGTGACGCCGTCCTGCCGGAGTTTCGTGAGCGGGTAGCCGACTACCTGATCGAGTACGAAAACGTATTGCGCGACAACAACGTCGACCGCGAGTCCCAGCGGGCCACAGCCTATCAACTGCGCGGTTACTTGCGTGGGTTGAACACCACGCGAGTGCTGGGGATGGCGGACTGGGAAGAGCTGGACCGGCGGGTGGTAGCCTCGTGGCTGAGCCCATCGCAGGAAGACGCGGCTGCCGAGTGAGCCCGCTGCAACCTTGCTGAGCAAGTAATGCGCGATTGGTGTTTTCTTCAGCCTGCAGCGTTTCTGCGGCACTCGAGAGAACCTTGGCCAGCGGCCCGAGGCTCATGCCCGAAGCTGCTCGAACAGTTCATCGACAATACCCGTGTGCCGCAGGCACCGCCCCTCGAGGCTCTGCAGTGACGGATCAAGGACCTTGAGGATCTGCAGAATCCGCGGCCGCTGAACACTTGAACTTCATCGGACAGCCGATCATCCTTCCCGCCCTTCACTCGCTTTTCCACAAGAGATTCCCATGACCAACCCGGACCTGACCTTCATTCCCGACGCCGACGCTGACTCCATCTCCTCCGACGTCGCCGGCTTCGGCGGCCTGCTGGTCTCCACCCAGATTCCCACTCGCGCCGACGGCAGCCTGGAACTGGGCGGCATCACCGAACAAAGCGAATGCACCCTGCAAGCGCTCAAGGTGGCACTCGAAGGTGCCGGCAGTGCCATGGACCGAGTGCTGCACTTGACCATCTACCTCACCGACATGGCCGATCGCGCCGCGTTCAACCAGGTCTACCAGCGCTTCTTCACCAAGCCCTGGCCGGTGCGCGCTGCGGTCGGCGTCGCCTCCCTGGCGGTCGAAGGCATGCGCGTGGAAGTCACCGCGATGGCCGCCAAGGCCTGAGTCACTCGCATTATCCGGCGGCCGTGCCCAGCGCGCGGCGGCCCACCTGGCAGCACACAGGTGCCGGTCAAGCGTTTCACCGCTACAATGCGCGCCTCGACCGTGACAAGCCTGATTAAAAAAATATGTCCTTGCCCAAACATCACCTGGAACTGCTCAGTCCCGCCCGCGACGTAGCCATCGCCCGCGAAGCCATCCTGCATGGCGCCGATGCGGTGTATATCGGCGGCCCAAGCTTCGGCGCGCGCCATAACGCCAGCAACGAGGTGAGCGATATCGCCCAGTTGGTGGAGTTCGCCCGGCGCTATCACGCCCGCGTGTTCACCACCATCAACACCATCTTGCATGACAACGAACTGGAGCCGGCGCGCAAGCTGATCCACCAGTTGTACGACGCGGGTGTCGATGCACTGATCGTCCAGGACCTGGGGGTCATGGAGCTGGATATTCCGCCGATCGAGCTGCACGCCAGCACCCAGACCGACATCCGCACCCTGGAACGGGCCAAGTTCCTCGACCAGGCGGGCTTTTCGCAACTGGTCCTGGCCCGCGAGCTGAACCTCAAGGAAATCAGCGCGATTGCCGCTGAAACCGATGCGGCCATCGAGTTCTTCATCCACGGCGCCCTGTGCGTGGCCTTTTCCGGCCAGTGCAACATCTCCCATGCGCAGACCGGCCGCAGCGCCAACCGTGGCGATTGCTCCCAGGCCTGCCGCCTGCCCTACACCCTCAAGGACGAGCATGGCGGGGTGATCGCCTACGAAAAGCACCTGCTGTCGATGAAAGACAACAATCAGAGCGCCAACATCCGCGCCCTGGTGGAAGCCGGCGTGCGCTCGTTCAAGATCGAGGGGCGCTACAAGGACATGGCCTATGTGAAGAACATCACGGCCTACTACCGCCAGCGCCTGGATGATGTGCTCGAAGACCGCCCGGACCTGGCACGCGCCTCCAGCGGCCGTACCGCGCACTTCTTCGTGCCCGACCCGGACAAGACCTTCCACCGCGGCAGCACCGACTACTTTGTCAGCGACCGCAAGATCGACATTGGCGCCTTTGACTCACCCACCTTCACCGGCCTGCCGGTAGGCGTGGTGGAAAAGGTCGGCAAGCGTGACTTGCAAGTGGTGACTTCCGAGCCGTTGTCCAATGGCGACGGCCTCAACTTGCTGGTCAAACGCGAAGTGGTGGGCTTTCGCGCGAACATCGCCGAGGCCCGCGGCGAGTTCGAGGAAGACGGTGAAAAACGCTATCGCTATCGCGTTGAGCCCAACGAAATGCCCGAAGGCCTGGATCGCCTGCGCCCCAACCATCCGCTGAGCCGCAACCTCGACCACAACTGGCAACAGGCCCTGACCCGCACCTCTTCCGAACGCCGGATCGGCCTGACCTGGGTTGCCCAACTGCGTGAAGAGCGCCTGGAACTGACCGCCACCAGTGAAGAAGGCATCAGCGCCCGCGTCGCCCTCGACGGGCCGTTTGGTGTGGCCAATAAACCGCAACAGGCCCTGGAGCAACTGCGCGACCTGTTGGGGCAACTGGGCACGACCCTCTACCACGCCACTGATATCAAGCTGGACGCGCCCCAGGCGTACTTCATCCCCAACTCCCAGCTCAAGGCCCTGCGCCGGGAAGTCATCGAGGCCCTGGACACTGCGCGCTGCGCCGCTCATCCACGGGGCGCGCGCAAGGCCGAGAGCAACCCGCCGCCGGTGTACCCGGACTCGCACCTGTCGTTCCTGGCCAACGTCTACAACCAGAAGGCCCGGGACTTCTATCACCGCCATGGCGTGCAGCTGATCGACGCGGCGTACGAAGCCCATGAAGAGCACGGCGAAGTACCGGTGATGATCACCAAGCACTGCCTGCGCTTCTCCTTCAATCTGTGCCCCAAGCAGGCCAAGGGCGTCACCGGTGTGCGTACCAAGGTTGCTCCCATGCAACTGGTGCACGGTGACGAAGTGCTGACCCTGAAGTTCGACTGCAAGCCTTGCGAAATGCACGTGGTGGGCAAGATCAAGGGCCACATCCTCGACCTGCCGCTGCCGGGCAGCACCGCCGATTCCGTCGTCGGCCATATCAGCCCCGCAGACCTGCTCAAGACCATCCCTCGCGCGCCACACTGAGTGCCGGCCCCGCGCGACCCTAAAGGGCCGCGCGGGTTTGCGCGGTCGACCGTTCCTCACCCAATAGCGGCTCCAAAACCGTGAAGACGTGTTTGATGTGGGCCTGCGTCAAGGCTTCAGGCCGGGTCACCGGATAGATCGCCATAGGCGCAAAGCCCATCGCTGCTGCTCGGGCATGACTGAATGAATCGCCGAGTCGGTCAACAGCTGGCGGCAGCAGGATGGACCCGCCAGCAGACTGACGGCAGCCAGTATTGGAGCACCGCGGTCTATCAGCATGTCGGCGTTTGAAAGTCGCCCCACTACAGCTCGCAGGCCCCACTGGCCGGCCGTGATGCCGCATCGCGTGCCAGAAAGAACTCTGCGTCAAACGCTTCGACGATGGGCATGGCGAGGCGTAGTTGCTGCTGGCCACCTTCGCTGAGGGACAGCAGATTCGCGCGCTGGTCGTTTGGGTCAGTACGCTTTGCCAGCAATCCGTCTCGCTCCAGGCGGGCGACAATTTGCGAGATGTGCATGCGGTCCATGCCGGTAAAGTTGGCAATGCCGCTTTGAGTGATCGGCTCGCCCTCCCGTGTCAGCCAACCGCAGACCGCCAGAATGGCGAACTGTGGCTGTGTGAGCCCCAAGGGCTTGAGCCGGGCATTGAGCTGGCGCTGCCAGTCGAGGAAGTCGCGCCAGAACCGGAAACCCGGGCTGTCACTGGGCCCTGCGTACCCGGAAGCGCGCCACTTGTCCGCACTCATGCCAGGCCTGCCCGGGCTTCGCTGGCTTGTTTGAGGCCGCGCATCGTGTTGGGCAAGGAGGCTTGAATCGACTTGCCGATCAGCCGCCGGAACACAAAGCTCAAAGGCCCGGAAAATTCGACCCAATGGGTGGCTACCGTGCCTTGATCATTCGGCGCCAGGCTGTGCCCGAACAGCATGCGGCACAACGGTAAACGGCTCTGGACCGAGAACGAGCGACCCTCGCTGACTTCAACAATCTGAATGCTGGCTTTCGGCCCCGTCCTGGGTTTCAGCCAGCCTGTAGCCCCTTGATTGAGACCATCCGGCAGGCTTGCCCCTGTCACTTCCGGGTCCCAGCCAGCCCAGCCAGCGGCGTCCTGATACAAGCCGAACACCTGCTGTGGATTCGCTCTAATTACGATGGACTCTTTGATCTGCATGTTCCGCTCCCTGGATCGGTTGCCAAAGAAGCATATAGTAAATGCATTTACAAATAATCACTACAGCGCCCTCTGAACCGTTTACGCCCCTTGATTGGTCATCCGGATATACACGCGTCCCCCGAGGGTTCATTAGCCCACCGCCAAATGATGCCTGGCCATCGGGCTTCGACAGTGAGTTGAGGATCACGCTGCAGCTGCTATTGGCAAGGCTGTTCAACAGGCGCCCTTGCCTTCAGGCAACTCTTCGGTCACATCGACAGAGCCCGCCGCAACATGGCTCGCCGCCTTGGGGATGTCTGCCTGGAGTTATTCCAGCTGCCAGCCAGCGGCGGCCTGAAACGAATAGTGGTGTTGCCAGAGGAAGAAGCCCGCGGTGCTCAGCGACGGCACAGACAGCCATTTGGCACAGAGGGAAAGTCGGGGGCAATGGCACGCTCTGGCGCTCGCAGAGGAATGTCGGGCCAAGGAGGGTCTACTCTGGCAGACGCCGACGTCTTTAATGATTTCCCAAGGGGTATGCATGATTCCCAGCGATCTCCCCAGGGCTTGTATATTTCAAGAAATTACCAGGAAGACCCGCCATCCAGCCTCAACGCCAAGTACCGCATGCGCTTGCGCTCGATCACTAGGTGATTGAATTTATAGGGGCTGTGGCAGTCTATTACGCGCCTCATCGCCAGCAAACCGGTATAGTTGCCCGCCGTGCGCATCGCCGGTTACCCAGGCTGCACGCAGCGGGGTTCAGGCTGGATGGCTTTATCAGGAAATAGTGGAAGCCACGTGTTCGTCAGACTCCTATTGATTGCCTTGCTGCTAGCCGTATCGGCCTGCAGCTCCAACTCCTCCAGCCCTGGCGGCAACGCGCCCCTCAAGGCCGGTGAATATCGGGTCAAGCGTGGTGACACGCTGTATTCGATTGCCAGCCGCAACGGCACGAACTGGAAGGTGGTGGCGCGGGTCAACGGCCTCAAGGCGCCCTATACCGTGGAAGTCGGCCAGGTGCTGCGGGTTGGCGGCGCGGCCAGGACCACCCGGGTAATCAGCAGCAAGTCGCGCAGCACCACCAGCAAGAGCAAGGGCAAGGCCGCGCCGCCTGCCCCGCCGATGCCCAAGGTCACTTTGCAGGGCTGGAGCTGGCCACTGCGCGGGGTGCTGATCGGCCGCTTCTCGCCCACCGGCAAGCTCAACCAGGGCATCCGCATCGCCACTACCCAGGGCCAGCCGATCCACGCCACCCTGGGCGGCAAGGTGGCGTTCGCCGGCTACATGCGCGGCTACGGCAACCTGATGATCCTCCAGCACGGCCCCTCCTACACCAGCACCTACGCCTACAACAGCCGCCTGCTGGTCAAGGAAGGCCAGATGGTGATCAAGGGCCAGAAAATCGCCGAGGCCGGTTCCCAGGACACCGACCGCGCCCAGTTGTATTTCGAGATCCGCGCCAATGGCGTACCCGTAGATCCGTTGCGCTTGTTGCCACCGGGTTAGCCGGCGCAAAGAGGCGGATGACGCCTCAAGCCGTTGAAGGCAATCAAAGCGCTGGCAACTCGGACTCGATATCACCAGGCCTGCCGTCCCACCAGACAGGTGTGCTCAAACCCTCAGGCGCTTGCATAAGCGCCTCCAGGCTGCCTTTCAGCACTTTCAGGTAAGTCAGGGTTTGCAGGGTCGGCTCCAACTGGCTGACGGCCTGCCAAGCCAGACGGATATAGTCCAGATGCAAATGCGCCTGGTAAGTGAGCAATACGTAGCTTGACTCACTGCTGCTGATAAATAGGCCCAGATAACTCAAGGCATTCTTGGCGATGATTGCCTTGCCACTCAGCTCTTGAGCGCCGTGGATCAATGCCTTGAACTGTTCGCAGCCATAGTCCCTGGTTTTTCCTGTGTACAGTGGTGATACGTCTGCTGTCAGTACCCAGCGCAACTGCGCGTCATCCTCCAGGAACACGTTGTTTACACCGTAGGGCAACCCGAACTGGTTGATCGCCTCATCCACCAGGCGCGGCGCAGTAACCTCCTGTATGGCGCCCATGTAGTGTTGGTAAACAGCAGGCTGCTCTTGCCAGCAAGGCACGAACACCTTGCGATGATTGGGCTCGACATCCAGATACAGGCGTTTGGCATCATCACATTGCCCGGCAATGACCCGCAGCAGCGGCAATTCGCGTTCACGCAAGCGCCGTTCACCGGCGCTGCCTGTTTGACCAGCCAAGTAGAAGAAGCGCCGGATGTACTCCAGGCAGATAGCGTGGCCGGTACGGACAACGGACATGGCGCCATCGAGTTCATCGCTGTAGAAGAACTCGATCAATGCCAACAACTCACTGGCTTGGTGCAATGCCTGTTCAAACTCTTGCCGTGAGTAGATCGATGCCGTTCTGCCGAGTAGCTGGCCATATTGAATATTGGCAATGTTCAACATCGCACTGGCTACCACGGTCTCTGCAGCGCCACTTCTACTGGCCGCGGTCAGGATGAAGTGGTGAATGCACCCTGGGCTCCTTTGCTCCCGCCAGATATCCAGAAGCTGGGAAAACTCGGGAATGGTGAACTCGACCTCACGTGTTGCCAGGCTCATTTCATAGTTGATTCGTTCCAGGGACAATTTGCTCCTGGCCTTCCCCAACTCGTCCAGCAGCCGCAACAGGCGCTTGTTCTTCAGTTCGTCCTGGGGATGTTGAGCGGCCGCGAGCGCGGCGTGTTTATGCTGCTCCTGTTCTTTGGCATTGCTCTGGTTGAACATCGCCGGTCGCCATGCCGAGTGGAACCCCAGCATGTTCTCTTCAACACGCAGCGCCACTTTGGGTTCAGTCTCTCGCAAGAGGGTCTGCAGGATGATCCCGCGCCAATCCAGCTCGTCGTCGGCATGCCGGTCAGCCGCAGCGCCAAATACCGACAAGCTGCGGCAGATGCGCTTGGCCTGGCGCGGGTTGGCCGGGAACCACTCGGCCGTCTGTTCGATGGTTTCATCGAGCAGGAACGGGCAGCAGTCCTTCAGGTGCCTCGCGGCCATTTTCTGCACTTGCTTCGGCGTGGGCTCCGGTAAGGCAAACGGGATGTCGATGATCTTGTCCAGGAAGTGCTGGGCGGACTCACCGAAGGCTGCGGAGTAACCGCTCAACGCCCGGCTGACCAGCTCCTTGTCAAACGCCAGGACAAACACGAAATCCGGCCAGTCGAGCAACTCCCGCAGGGCCAGAAGTGTCTGCGGAATGACCTTCGGATCGGCCCGGTCAAGGTCGTCGATAAAGACGATCACCCGCCGCCTTCCCAGTTGTGCGCGCAGTGCGTTGAGGTCCTCGGCTTGCAATTGCAGCATGCCACTGAGCTTGTCAAAGACCACTCCCGAGACATGGGCCGCCGCGCTGATCACCGGCGCGTATTCGACCGACTCGGGAAGGGTCACCTGAGCAGCGGAATTCGACACCTTGCTCAGAGTGTCCGTGACCTTTTTGCTCAAGCGCTGCAACCAGGGCCGCAACGCTTCGGCCTGCCCCTTGCGCTGCAACACCGCGGTCAATTCCAGATAGAACTGAGCCACGAACCCCGCCTCCCCGCTGATCTGCCACGCGGGAAAGCGCACAACGATGTCATCTGCGTCCTCAGCAATCTGCTGCAGAAAATTCAACACACTGGTCTTGCCACTGCCCCACTGGCCGTAGAGGCCAATCCGGGTCGACCAGCCCGAGGGCGTCGCGGTGATCATGCGGTAGATCAACTTGGCCACCGGCCAGCGATCGAGAAGATCGTCCGCTTCCTGGGTGAGCGCCGCATCGTGCCCGCCCGGGGCAGTGAAAGCCTGTGTTGCCGACATCTGCTTGAGTCCTTCTGCTCGTTTGCGCTTCCCGAGTGCGGCTGATGACCGGAGTCCCTATTGCTGTTTCGGCTTGATCAGATCGATGGAAAGCATCTTGTACATGCCACTGAGCGGCACCATGCGCTTGATATCCATCTGGTAGAAATCGGTCACCGGGCTGATGGACGCCGGCATGCCGGGGGTGCAGCCGGTCAGGCTGTAGAGGTTCATGTAGTCGGCATTCGGGTCGCCCACGGTGCCCTGACGCATGGACAGGCTGCAACGCAGGCTGCCCTTGAGCCCCGGGCCGCCATCACCCTGGACTTCCAGGCGCAGCGGACAGACCCCCATGCGCCGCCCCCCCATCCAGGGGTCCTGGGTCTGCGGGCATTCCTGGTCACCGACGGTGGCCATGACCTGGCCTACCAGTTGGCGCAGGTCCTTGTTCTGGTCGGGCCAGACTTCACCGTTGTCGACCATCCGGTCCTTGATGAACAGCGTGTAGCGCACCGGAAAACCGACTTTGTTGCTGAGCATGAAGGCGCCCTGGGAATAGGCCAGCTTGTCGCCGGCCTTGCAACCGGCGCGATCGGTGACGGCGAACTCGGTGGTGTTGAGGTTCCTCACATCGGTGCCGCCGTTGAACCTGATCAGGCACTGGGCTTGCCGGCCGTCGCGGCAGCCGTTTTCCACAAGGCGCAGACCACTGCCGACCACAGCGCTGTCGTCGATGACAAAACCGTTGAAGTTGGTCATGTCGCTGGGCAGCACGCGGTTGACCCGCAAGTCGACGAGAAAATCGCCGTTCGGCGCCAGCGAGGGTTCCAGGTTCATCGAGAAGCGTGCGTTGCATTGCTGCTTCAAGGTCACCTTGAAGTTCTGCACATCCGGCAGGCCGCCGATCATGCCGGCAGCACCGAACGGCAGGCCGAGAACGCTGCTCAGGGTGGTCAGAATTCCCGAGATCATGACCTTGGTCTTGGCGTAGGCGTCCAGCTCATCGTTGGTCATGTTGCGCACTTGCGCATCGCTGAAGTTTTTCGACTGATTCCAGTTGAAGCTGGTGGTGGAGCGGATGGTCCCACTGAGCCGGGCTTCGTCACAGGCCCCCCGTTCCTGGCAGAACTTGAGGTTGAAGCCCCAGTCCTTGCTGAAGATATCGAGGATATTGAACATCGGCTTGCTCAAGGCCATCACCAGCATCCCCTGCTGGCGCGCACCGATCACCACCGGCCCCGACTCCATGCCCTTGACGGTGGCGTACCTGGGCACATCAACCGGGTATTTGCGCTCGAAGTCCGAGGAATTGACGTTGAACGGTGGCTCGAAGGTGATGGGATAGTCGCCTTCGTTCTCGATCACCAGAGTGATGAAATCAGGCTCCGCGGCCTGGACCTCAAGGCTTAGAGCGGCCAATGGCAGGCCTAGCAGGCAGCTGGTCAGCAAGGTCGTTTGGCAACGGGTCCAGAATCCAGTGTGGCGCATCGTCAATCCTTGAGCGTGGGGGTGAGGGGCACTTACTTTAAATGCTTTATGGCGTATTGCCATCCCTGCTCTCTGAGAATTTTCAGACGAGATGATTTGTCATAAACCCCCATTTGTAAGATTTTTCTTGCTAGCTCTGGGGCGAATTCTTGCAATTCATCCAGCAAGATTCTGGTGACCAAAAGACTCTTATCCGGCATTCTTTTCCAACAAAACCTGCCAGAAAACTCGCTAAATACTTAGGAAAATTCCCAGTCATAACCAGTTAATACCTGGTCACTGGAGGCTGCGGGTTATCAAGCTCACTAATATTTCGACTTTGGATAATCTGCCATGGGCAAGAACGTACTGATTGTTGATGATCATCCGGTGGTCTGCCAGGCGGTTCGACAAACCCTGGAAGCCGAGGGTTACACCATCGTTGGCGAGACTGCCGATGGCCTCAGCGCGCTAAACATGATCGAGTCGCTCAAGCCGGAGATCGTGATCCTCGATGTCAGCCTGGAGAAAATGGACGGCCTCACGGTACTCAAGCGCATTGCCCTGTCGAACCTGGACGTGAAGGTCCTGGTGTTCTCCGCCCAGTCGGTCGATACCTACGCAATGCGTTGCCTGCAGGCCGGCGCCAGTGGTTTTGTCAGCAAGAACGAGCCGCTGAGCAAGCTGCTCAAGGCGGTTGACACCATCGTCGAGGGCTACGTGTTCTTTCCCAAGAAGTCCATGCCGCTGCATGATGCCGACCGGCACAGGAACGGCAGCGACATGCTGGCGGTGCTGACCAACCGCGAGCTGGAGATGCTCAAGCTGCTGACCGAGGGCCTGACCAACCTTGAGATCGCAGAGAAACTGCACCTGAGCAACAAGACCGTCAGCGGCCACAAAATCAACATTCTCAGCAAACTAGGCGTAACCTCGGTGGTAGATCTGGTAAACATTGCCAGGCAAAACAATCTCGTCTGAGAGCCACAATGTGAAGTCACTGAAGCGCCCATGGCTGTTTGTGCTGATGTTACTGTTGTTCGCCCCCCCTCTATTCGCCCAAGACTCTGAACTCAACATACGTGCTCGCCAGCCCCTTGAGTTTGTGCGCCTGCAATTGAGCGCCGACGAGCAGGCCTGGCTACGCCAGAAGCAGTCGTTGTTAGTTGCAACCGTCAACCAGGACTTCCCGCCCTACCGTGAAATCAACGATGAGCGCCAGGAAATGGAAGGCATCAGCGCCGACTTCCTGGCCGCCTTGCAACGGGAACTGGGTATCCCGATCAAGGTTCGCACCTACCCTTCGATCAAGGCCGCCTACCAGGCCCTCAGCGCAGGCCAGGTGGATATGGTCGATACCGCAAGCCGGGCTCAGGCCGAAGACCACCATGTACTTCTGAGCCCGCCTTACGCCTTCACCGAGCTGGCACTGTTTGCCGAAAGCGGCGACCTGCGCGACTACAACAGTGACCTGAGCCTGGCCCATACCCGGATCGCCGCCACCCACGGCATAGGCCTGAAGCATTACCAGAGCAACGGCGGGCAAGGCCTGATCACCGTGTACGGATCACCCCTCTCGGCCATGGCTTCGGTGCTCGATGGCGAGTCTGATGTCTACCTGGGAGACACCCTGTCCACCAGTTATCTGTCCAGCCAGCTGTTCAGCCGGCAACTGGTGGTCAACGTCAGCGCCCAACGCCCGGAAATCCAGGTAGCCTTCGCCGTCGCGCCACAGGACCGGCGCTTGTATGGCTTGCTTGAGCGCGCGCTGGGTGGCCTCGACCGCTGTCAGTTGGCCTCGGCGCTGGCCTTGTGGGGTAGCGAGGAAACCTGCGAGTTGAACGGCTTTCGCGCAAGCCTGGAGGCTGCCGAGCGCGACTGGCTGGACCATGCGCCAGCGGTGCGGCTGGTGGTCAGCGAAGACTTGGCGCCCTATGCATTTTTCAATACGCGAGGCCGCTTCAGCGGTGTCACCTCGAATGTCCTGGACATCATTCGCCACAAGACCGGACTGCGCTTCGACATCATCCGGGTCAGCTCCCTGAGCGAAGCCTATGCTCGGCTACATGATGCCGGGGCGGACCTCAGTGTGCTGACCCATATCACCCCGCACCATGCATCCCTGCTGTTCACCCGCCCTTTTGTCACCGCCCCTTACGTTATCGTGCGGCAGAAAAATGCCCCGCCGTTGAAACCCTTGGACCAGGACGCAAGCGGTAAAGCAGCGACCGCCATGGGTTACCTGCAACGCGATGAACTGAGCCGGCAGTACCCGAAGTTGCAGATCAGGGAAACCCTGACCATCGCCGATGCGTTCAATCGTGTACGTGCAGGCAGCGTGGATTTCGCACTGGCGCCCGCCAATCTGGCGCGTTACTACCTGTCCTACAAATACGAGAGCAGCTTGAAGATCAACGGTGTCATCACCGGCCAGGAGGCACAGATTGCCTTCGCCGCGCCCAGGACACAGGCACTGTTGACCTCGGTCCTGGACAAGGCCATGGCGCAGATCAGCCCGCAGGAATACCTGCAGATTGTCGACCGCTGGCGAGCCAACTCGGCCACCGACGACAAATACTGGGAAGGCGTGGCGTCGTCCATCTGGAACACCTTCGGCGGGCTCGGCGTGATGCTGGCCCTGGCCGCCTGGTGGATTCTCAGCCAGCGGCAGAAGATCATTCGTAAACGATTCGACCTGATGCAACGCCAATTGATTCTCGATGAACTGCGGGTCACCAAGGACTCGGCAGAGAAAGCCAGCCGCAGCAAGACGGTGTTCCTGGCCACCATGAGCCATGAAATCAGAACCCCGCTGAACGCGATCATCGGCATGCTGGAACTGGTCCTGGCGCGCAAGAACGCCGCGGCGCTCAATACCCGTTCAGTGCAGATCGCCCACGAATCGGCGCAGAACCTGCTGGGGCTGATCGGTGACATCCTCGATATCTCGCGGATCGAATCCGGCAAGCTGACCTTGCGCCCCGAAACGGCCAGCCTCAAGGAACTGATCCTGTCCGTGAGCAAGGTGTTCGAAGGCCTGGCCCGGCAAAAGCATCTGGACATCTACCTGGAGCTGGATGCCCTGGCCGCCGAGCAGGTGTGGATCGACAGCCAGAAGTTCAAGCAGATCCTCTCCAACCTGTTGAGCAATGCCATCAAGTTCACCGACCAGGGCTGCATTCGGATCCGCTGCCAGGGCCAGGACAGCCACGACAATTCCCTGGCCTTCAGTGTCAGCGTGGCTGATGAAGGCATCGGCATTGCGCCCTCGCAGTTGCAGCAGGTATTCACCCCTTTCTTTGAAATCGAGGGCGCGGTCAACAACCCCAACGCCGGCTCCGGGCTGGGCTTGTCCATCAGCCATTCGCTGAGCCTGTTGATGGACGGCCACCTGAGCGTGGACAGCGAGCCCGGGGTTGGCACCACCATGACCTTCAAGGCGCGATTCGAACGGGTCAGCGACGAAGTCGGGTGCTTGGTCGATGAGCCGGAACAAGCCACGGCCAGTGCCATTGAGCGCCCGCTGACGGTGCTGATCGTCGAGGATCACCTGCCCAGCCAGTACCTGCTGGACCAGCAGATCAACTACCTGGGGCATCACGCGCTGATCGCCGACAATGGCCTGGAAGGCCTGGCCATGTGGCAGGAGCATGACATCGACATCATCATCACCGACTGCAACATGCCGCAGATGAGCGGCCACGAGATGACCCAGGCGATCCGGCGCATGGAAGGCCAACTGGGTATTCGGCCATGCGTCATTGTCGGCCTGACCGCCAGTGCCCAGCCTGAAGAACTGGAGCGTTGCCTGAGCTCGGGGATGACCAGCGCCCTGGCCAAGCCGGTCAACCTCACCGGTTTGAATCGGGTGGTGCCCATGCTCAGCCGCGAGCGGCGCCCCGAGACCAGTGCAGAGCCTGCGCCGAGTGACAAGGTGCCGCCGGCGCTGGCAGAACAGGTGATCAACAGCAACCTTCAGGAACTGCAGGCATTGCGCAGCGCCATGGCCGCTGGCAACCGCAGCGACCTGAACGCCATTGCCCACAAGCTCAAGAGCACGGCCTATCTACTCGACATCGAAGAGTTGCTGGCCCTGTGCCTGGCCCTGGAGCAGCGGATTGCCGACGATGCCGATGAGCAGCAACTACGCGCGGTCGTAGCCCGCCTTGAACAGGCACTGCTGGCCCTCAACCATTCACTGCAAGCACACTGAGCCAAGGCTTAGTTGTACTCGAGGATATAGTTGAGCGTTGCATCGGCTTTGCCCGCAGTAATCGAGTAGCCCGGAATCTTGACGTAGCGGGCCTTGATCGGCAGGTTGTACAACTCGCCACTTGCATCACTGCGCATCCACTTCATGGCCATGGCGTTGGCCTTGGAAATAGGCAGTGTTATCCCTTGTTCATTGAGCACGGAGATTTCCACGCCACCCGCCCCACCATTGGACAGTTTCAAACGACCCGCAGTGCGGAAGTTGCCCTCGAAGTAGGCCTTGACCGGCAACTTGGTTCCGGCAGGCAAGCCGGTACAAAGCACATCGAGGTCGAATGACTTGGTAGGTGTAGCCTCGACCTTCATATCCCCCGCCCAGACCTTGCCCATGGGCACGTTGATATTTTTTTTCACCCCTGCGCAGCCGGCGAAGTAACCGCCGGTTTCCACACGGGTGATGCCATTGATATTGATATTCGCGGCGTACCACTGGTCCACCATGAGCCTGATCTTGACATTCAGCTTGAGGTCGCCGGAACCCACGCCTTGGGCTGTCCGAACGAACTCGTATTTAAGGTTCCTTATAACAGAAGCCACCACGGTCATATTGTTTCCATAACTAAATGAGGTAGGTATCGAGACACCAGCGCCCTCAGACACCCTGAACCTGATGCCTATACCCGCCACTCCGGTCTTGTAGACATCTCTATAACCACTCTCGAGCTCTGCGCCACTATCAGGGGCGATTTCATAAGCTACTTTAACGGTAGTCACGAGAGGCATAGGACATTGAAAAGTGTCGTCTGACACTTGGTAATCGGCCGAAGTCGCCATTACTTTGCCCACTGCCACCATCTGCAACTTCATGGTGCTCGGTGTGTTCACATTAAATTCCTTTCGCTCGCTCCCGCCGTTTATCTCGCCATTCCAAATGCGCCAATAGCAGTTATTGGGGTTATCTGCCCTCGCTGTATCGAAAGCCATGCTCAAAAATACGGTCGCCAATAATAAAATAATGATTCGCACTGGGTTACCTCTCTGTATCTTGATCAGCGCAGACCACCGCTACCCGGTCATACACCGTGGATTTATCCGCTTGCGGTAGTTGGTAGGGGAAGGTGCAACTGCCATCGCCCCAGGTCACCCGTAACCGCCCCTGCTCCTTGATCCCGAACGCCAGGGCGCGGGCCATGTTGTCCACCACGGCCAGTTGCTTGCCCTGCTCATCGAGCAGCTGGGCGCCAAAGGGAATCCGCGCACCGGCGGCGTGGCTCAGCTCGAACTGCACCCGGCGTCCGGACTCGGCCTCGAAGCGCGCCTTGACGATGGCGCCACGGCGCGGCACCAGCATTTTTGAGCTTTCGCTGAGCTCCACATCGCTGCCCAGGGTCTGGGTATCCAGGTTCACCCAGTTGTAGCGGTAGGGCTGTGCATAGCTGCTGACGATGTAGCCGGAACCGTCGCTGCGGGCATTGGAGCCTTGCAGGCCGACGTTCTTCACCCCCGGCACTTCGATCAGGGCGAAGGTCTCCCCTACCGGTTGACCAAAGGTCACGCCGCCGGCGTGAGCCACCACCGACCCGGAGGCCGTGAGGTCCATGTGGCGGCTGTCGCCACTGCGCGAATAATTGCCCGCCAGCCGCGCCGAGGGCGCGTCCCAACCCAGCCCGACACCGGCGGAACTGTCGATCTGATCCACCCCGGCCTGGGCCGAATAGGACAGGGTCGCGGCATCGTCGATGTAACCGTTGATGCCCGACTGCAGGCTGCGCTGGCCATTGCCCGAAGAGGTCATGTTGCTGTAGAGACGATGGGAGCGCCCCGGGCTGCCAAAGGGAACGCTGAAAGACAGCGACACCTGGTTGTCCGAGCCTTGGGAGCTGCCGGAGTTCTGGGTGCGCGACAGCGACAGGCTGTAGCTGACGTTCTTCAGGTTGCCGCTGTAGCCCATCTGCAGGCGCCGGGTACTCCCGGCGCGGTTCCAGTAGCTGGTTTCACCGGCGCTGACGAACAGCGAGCCGCGGCCGCGCAACGACTGGTTGACGTTGAGGTCGATGCGGCTTTTTTGCCGGCCGAAGTTGTAGCCCTCGCTGCGCCCGGAGACGTACTCCTGCTCATCCACGTGCTGGCTCAGGGTGCGGTAGCCATCGGTGGAGTAGCGGTAACCGACCATGGTGAAGGTGGTGTCGGTCTGGTTCAGGGTCTTGGAGTACAGAAAGCGCACACTCTGCCCCTGTTTCTTCTCGCCGTGATCCGGCTGCGAACGGCTGTTGGTCACGTCCACCGACATGCCGCCCACCGGGGTGTTGAGCCCCAGGCCCAGGTTGAAGGCGTCATAACCCTCGGAGCGTAGAAAGCCGCCGTAGGTCGTGAGGTTGTCGCCAGCACCATAGACCCCGGTGGCCTGGACCAGGCTCGGCGAAGCACTGTCCTGGTTGTCGTACTGCCCGGCCGCCACGCTGTATTGCAGGTTGCCGCGCCGGGTCATCACCGGCAGGTAGGAGTAAGACTGTGAATAGCTGCGCTCGCGGCCGTCGGCCTCGATAATCTTGATTTCCAGGTCGCCGTTGGAACCACCGGGGTAGATGTCGCGGATTTCGAAGGCCCCTGGAGACACGGCCGTGGAGTAGATCACGTAGCCGTTCTGCCGAACTTCCACCGTCGCATTGGTTTCAGCGATGCCGCGCACCACCGGCGCATAGCCGACTTCGTTGTCCGGCAACATGCCGATATCGGAGCCCAGCAACACACCGCGAATCCGCGTGCTGTCGAAGATCTCACCGTTGGTGTACAGCTCGCCAAAGGACACCCGGCTGCTGAGGCTGGAAACGTCGCGCTCCACATAACTGCGGTTGCTGGAAAACTTGCGCTGCATGCCCGTGCCCTGGGTCAGCGACGACTCGTTGCGCAGGCGCCATGGGCCGATGTTGAAACCATTGCGCAGGCCCAGGTAGGCGTAGTCGCTCGTGAAACTTTTGTTGCTGTTGCGGTTGAAGTTGGCCTGATAGTCACTGAAACCCGCAGTGATGCCTTCGTCCCACAGCGAGGGGTCAACGTAACCGTGAGAGCTGCGCAGGATATAAGCGTGGGGAATACTCACCGACAGGGTCAGGCTGGCCACGTCGAGTTCAGCCGAAGCGTCTTCGATGCGGTTGATATCGTAGATGTCTGCCTCATCGCTGCCGGGCAGCAACAAGCCTTCCTTTTCCAGGCGCTGGATATCCACGCCCAATTCGCGCAACAGTGCGATGGAAAGCACGGGGCGTACTTCACCGCTTTCGCTATCGGCTTCGAAGGTCACGTCCTGACGTCGGCTGAGGGTTTGGTTCAAAAACAGATCGACACTGTAGGTGCCGGGCACGACGCCGTTATTCTTTTCAAAAAAATGCAGATCTGTTGCGACCCCTTTGTCTTTGAGAAAGTACGGGTTGAACTGCGCAGCCAGAACACTAGGCGAACTTAGCAAGCCCATCGCCGCCAGCCAGGAAAAACCTGCTTGCGAACTGAACTTCAAACTCCATTTTTTTCTTAAATTCGACATGAGTTTATCCGGCTTCCCATATGAGAGGCTGCGTTTCATTCAAACAATGGAACCCATCAAGAATATAAAACGCTCAACCAGGTTTATTGACCGAGTTTGGTTTCGTGCTTGATCAGGGCGCCATAATCATTGATCGATTCCCAGTGAAGCTGGGCTTGGCCTTTGGGCATTGCACCGAGGCTTCTGACTTTCATGTAGACGGTGCTTTTCGGGGCAATCATTTGCTCTTGCACGTTGTAGCTTTGTTGCCCGCTACTCAATGTCAAAGTTCCCAGGGAGATGTTCAAGGCTGAAGGGTTTTGCACTTCCAGTTGAACCGCGCCATCACGGGTTACCAGGCGCCAGTGCAATTGGCTGGCGGATTCTTCCAGGGTTACGGTCACCGCCGCCGGGCGATAGAACACTTTGATTCGCTGGCGGATTGCCACCTGCAGGGAGTTCTCCTCCTTGGCCTGCTGGGGGATTTCCTGGACGTTGAGCCAGAACACCGATTCACGGTCCTCGGCCAGGCCCTTGCCGTGGTAGAAGATGCGCAGCATCTGTTGCTTGTTGCCGCCCATCCGCGCCAGCGCCGGAGTAATGGCGAACGGTACATCGGCGTCCTGATCCCGAGCATCCGCCTCGATCCACGACTGGATCATGATGTCCGCCGAGCCTAGGTTTCTCACCAGGATCGAGGCTTCACGATCGGCCGCCGGGTAGACAATACGGGTGCCGCCCAACTGGATTCCCGCCGAACAGACACCGGAAAACACCCACAGCGCCAGGATCAGCGCCGGGCGATAACGCACTGTAAAAAAACTTTTCATAAGTCACTCGCTGAGAGCGGGAGCATTGCGCCCCCGCTGGACGGAGATTTACTTGTAGGTCAGGGTAAACGGCAGGGTGCCGTCGGCGGGGCCTGCTTCCAAGGCTTCACCGTTGGCGACATAGGCCGCGCGCAGATTGAGGATGGCGCTGTACTTGTCGTCTGCGCCCTTGACCAGATTGCCATCGAAGCTCTGGTTCGCGGACAAGTTCAGCAAGTTGCTGTCGACGTCGTAGAGACCGATGCCCACACCCTTGGCGCTGCCCACCGTCTTCAACAGACTGTTGTTGGCCAAGTCGACACCGGAACCGGACATCGGGTCGAAGTTGACGCTGACGGTGTTCAGGCCTGTACCGGTGTTGCCGCAATCCAGGTTCAGGTTGATCGCGGTGCCACCCACGATACCGGCGGAACTGCCACTACCCAGGGAGTCCATACTGACCTTGCCGAGTTTGACTTCGATCTCCTGCTTACCTGCGCTTCCACCAACAGTGGTACCGCCACCGGCGGAGATCACACAAGAGGCAGAAGTAATTTCACCGGTGAAACTAATGGTGCCATCAGCAGCCATCGCACTAGTGGCGAATGCGCAGATTACTGATGTGGCCAACAGTTGCTTGATCATTTTGATAGACACGATTTACTCCTTGGATATTAGGTTAATTCAAACTAATAAGTGACACCATCACTGGTGCCAAACAAGGATAAAATCTTGCAGATTCCCAGACCACAAGAGTCATCTTCCGGGTATCCGAGAATCTTCTTGGAGGTGCTCAACGGCAGACTTTTCAGTCTTCCTTCAGAGCGCAAGGCGATAATCGATCAAGTCTAAATAAGCCTAGACTCTAAGGATAGTTAATGCTCGTAAAGTTCATGCCGCCGCAAAGCGAATGAACTTCATTAGTTAAACTTGAAAAGACTTGTTACATCACCCCGGCCGACGTTTCAACGTCTCACTGGGCAACTCCCTGAACAGCGCCCGATAGCTGCTGGAAAACCGTCCCAGGTGCCAGAACGACCAGTGCATCGCCACCTCGGCCACGGTGGTCTCGCTGGGCCCGCGGCTGAGCAGTTCGCGGTGCGCACTGTTGAGCCGGCGCAGGCGCAGCCACTGGCTGGGGGCCATGCCGGTAAAGGCCTTGAACGCGCTTTGCAACTGACGCAGGGAAACCCCGGCCACCTGGGACAATTCCAGCAGGTTGAGGGTTTCCTCGGGCACATCGGCAGCCCATTGCGCCACCCGCTGCATGATCACCCGCTCCTCGCTGCGCCGTTGCAGGCCGCCAGGGTCCAGGCGCACACAGGCGTTGTCGAGGATGTACAGGCAATCGTCCAGCAACTGCTGGGTCAGGGCTTCGCGGCTCGGTGGATCGAAGGTCTGGGACAAGCGGGTCAAGGTGCCGCTGAGCCAGCGGCAGAACAAGGCGTTCTGCTGGCTGTTGAGCGGCGCCATGAACAAGCCGTCCAGGCGCTCCACTCCCAGGCCATGACGCTGGACGAATTCGGGGCCGAATACCACCGCCACTTCCTGGTAGTTCTCCGGGGTGATCCAGATGTTGCGACTTTCGCCGTTGAGCACGTACAGGGCGTTGTCGCTGCGGTCGAAACAGAACGCCAGGGCGCCTGCGGGAGCGCTGAAATTCTGCTCGACCCGGGTGTTCATGCACTCCTCGTAGATCTCGACGCCCTGCAGGTCGAGGTAGCGCACCAGACCATTGAAATGCCCGGGGGACATTTGCTGGTAATGCTGCACCCAGCCCGGGGTGGCACGGATCTGATCGGCCACATCGAAGGTGTTGAATGCTTGGACCTGAAGCGGATTGGAGGCTGTCATCGGGGGACCTTGCGCACTCTTTTGGTGCGCTTTGGTGCTGCTTAAAGTGGATAGATGGAACATCAAGGCTCGCCCAAGATAGTCGTCAATGCGCCGCAGGGGAAGCCTTGCCGGGATACTCCCGCTCACCTCGGAGCAGATAAAACCAATAATCGAGGTCTTTATGAACGCCCCTTTCGATCAGCTTTCCTCTTGGCTGAAAGATCACAAGATTACCGAAGTAGAGTGCGTGGTCAGCGACTTGACCGGCATTGCCCGCGGCAAGATCGCACCCACCAACAAGTTCCTGCATGAGCGAGGCATGCGCCTGCCGGAAAGTGTCTTGCTGCAAACGGTAACCGGGGATTTTGTCGACGACGACCTGTACTACGAGCTGCTGGACCCGGCGGATATCGACATGATCTGCCGCCCGGATTCCGCCGCCATGTACCTGGTGCCCTGGGCCATCGAGCCGACAGCAATCGTCATCCACGACACCTTCGACAAGCACGGCAACCCCATCGAGCTGTCGCCGCGCAACGTGCTGAAGAAAGTCCTGCAGCTGTACACCGACAAGGGCTGGCAGCCGATCGTCGCACCGGAAATGGAGTTCTACCTGACCCAGCGCTGCGAAGACCCGGACCTGCCGCTCAAGGCGCCACTGGGCCGTTCCGGTCGTGCGGAAAGTGGCCGCCAGTCGTTCTCCATCGATGCCGCCAACGAGTTCGATCCGCTGTTCGAAGATGTCTACGACTGGTGCGAAGCCCAAGGCCTGGACCTCGACACGCTGATCCACGAAGACGGCCCGGCGCAGATGGAAATCAACTTCCGTCACGGCGACGCCCTGGACCTGGCAGACCAGATCACCGTGTTCAAGCGCACCCTGCGCGAGGCGGCACTCAAGCACAACGTCACCGCCACCTTCATGGCCAAGCCCGTGGCCGACGAGCCGGGCAGCGCCATGCACCTGCACCAGAGCGTGGTGGACATCGCCACCGGCAAGCCGATCTTCGTCGACGCCAACGGTGAGAAAAGCAAGCTGTTCCTGCACCACATCGGCGGCCTGCAGAAGTACATCCCCAAGGTGCTGCCGATGTTCGCCCCCAACGTCAACTCGTTCCGCCGCTTCCTGCCGGACACCTCGGCCCCGGTGAACGTCGAGTGGGGTGAGGAAAACCGCACCGTTGGCCTACGGGTGCCGACTTCCAGCCCGGACGCGATGCGCGTTGAAAACCGCCTGCCCGGGGCCGACGCCAATCCTTACCTGGCCATCGCCGCCAGCCTGCTGTGCGGCTACCTGGGCATGGTCGAGGGCATCGAACCCAGTGCCGCCGTGGAAGGTCGCGCCTATGAGCGCCGCAACCTGCGCTTGCCGATCACCATCGAAGACGCCCTGGCACACATGGAAGATTGCCCGACCATCGAGCAGTACCTGGGGCGCAAGTTCGTCCGTGGCTACGTGGCGGTCAAGCGTGCCGAACACGAGAACTTCAAGCGCGTGATCAGTTCCTGGGAGCGTGAATTCCTGCTGCTCAGCGTCTAAAACCCGCGATTGTGCAATCACCAAAAATAACTCGAAGAGGTGTCGATATGCGTCTTTTGAAAGCAGTGATCCCGGCAGCATTGGCGATCCTGGCCAGCACTGCTGCCCAGGCCCAGCCCAGCGTCAGCGTGTACAACTGGACCGACTATATCGGTCAGACCACCCTCGCCGACTTCCAGGCGCAAACCGGGATCAAGGTGATCTACGACGTCTTCGACTCCAACGAAACCCTGGAGGGTAAGTTGCTGGCCGGGCGTACCGGCTACGACGTGGTGGTGCCCTCCAACCACTTTCTTACCCGCCAGGTGAAGGCCGGGGCCTTCCTCAAGCTCGACCGCTCGCAGTTGCCCAACTGGCAGAACCTCGATCCCAAGCTGCTGGCCCTGCTGGAAAAGAACGACCCTGGCAACCAGCACTCGGTGCCCTACCTGTGGGGAACCAACGGCATTGGCTACAACGTCGACAAGGTCAAGCAGGTGCTGGGCATCGACCACATCGATTCCTGGGCGGTGCTGTTCGAGCCCGAGAACCTGAAGAAGCTCCAGCAGTGCGGCGTGTCGATGATGGATTCGGCAGATGAAGTGTTCCCGGCGATGCTCAACTACCTGGGCATGGACCCACGCAGCGAAAGCCCCGAGGACTACAAGAAAGCCGAGGCCAAGCTGCTGACCCTGCGCCCCTACATCACCTACTTCCACTCTTCCAAGTACGTCTCGGACTTGGCCAACGGTGATATCTGCATCGCTTTTGGCTACTCCGGCGACGTGTTCCAGGCGGCCAACCGCGCCAAGGAAGCCAAGAACGGGGTCAACATCGCCTACGCGATTCCCAAGGAAGGCAGCAACCTGTGGTTCGACCTGCTGGCGATTCCCTCCGACGCCAGCAACCTCAAGCAGGCCCATGCCTTCATCAACTACCTGCTGGACCCGCAAGTGATCGCCAAGGTCAGCGCCTACGTCGGCTACGCCAACCCCAACCCGGCGGCCAAGCAGTACATGGATGCCGAGCTGGTCAACAACCCCGAGGTCTACCCACCTCAGGAAGTGCTGGACAAGCTGTACATCTCTACCACCCCGACGCCGGCCATCATGCGTCTGATGACCCGCTCCTGGAGCAAAGTGAAGTCCAACAAATGAATCAACCCATAGTCTCGGGCCATGCCCGCTCCTACTACGCCGCCTCGGTCGGTGCGCTGCCCGACTATCCGTCCCTGAGTGGCGACCTGGACGCCGATGTCTGTGTGATCGGCGGTGGTTTTACCGGGGTCAACACCGCCATCGAGCTGGCCCAGCGCGGCCTCTCGGTGATCCTCCTGGAAGGCCGGCGCATTGGCTGGGGCGCCAGCGGCCGCAATGGCGGGCAGCTGATTCGTGGCATTGGCCATGACGTCAGCGGCTTTGCCCGCTACGTGGGCAGCGAGGGGGTGAATTACCTTGAACGCGCCGGGATCGAATCGGTGGAGGTGGTCGGCCAGCGCATCGTCGAGCACGGCATCGACTGCGACCTGCGCTGGGGCTTTTGCGAACTGGCCAATACCCCGGCTCAGTTCAAGGCGTTTCAGGCCGAACAGCACAGCCTGGCAGACCTGGGCTACCGCCACGCCACACGCCTGGTAACGGCCAAGCAGATGCACCAGGTGGTGGCCTCGTCGCTGTATGCCGGCGGCATGGTGGATATGGGATCGGGGCACCTGCACCCCCTCAAGCTGGTACTGGGCGAGGCACAAATCGCCGCGTCCCTGGGGGTGCGGATCTTCGAACACAGTCCGGTGCTGGAGTTGCTCCATGGCGACAGCGTGAAGGTGCGCTGCGCCAGCGGCACTGTACGCGCCGGCCGCCTGGTGCTGGCCTGCAATGCCCATCTGGATGAACTGGAGCCGCGCCTGAGTGGCAAGGTACTGCCTGCGGGCAGCTACATCATCGCCACCCAGCCGTTGCCCGAAGCGCTCGCTGTGCAGTTGATCCCCGGCAACCTGGCGCTGTGCGACCAGAAGGTCGGCCTCGACTACTACCGGCTGACGGCGGATCGGCGCTTGCTGTTCGGTGGCGCCTGTCACTATTCAGGGCGTGACCCAGCGGACATCGGCGCCTATATGCGGCCGAAGATGCTCAAGGTGTTCCCGCATTTGAGCGAGGCGGCCATCGACTTCCAGTGGGGTGGCAAGATCGGCATCACCGCCAATCGCTTCCCCCAGGTCGGGCGCCTGCGTCAGTACCCCAATGTGTACTACGCCCAGGGCTATTCCGGTCACGGGCTGAATGTCACCCATTGGACCGCACGCCTGCTGGCCGAGGCGATCCATGCCGGGCACAGCCAGGGCATGGATATCTTCAGCGCCGTACCGCACATGACCTTTCCCGGTGGCCCCGCCTTGCGCGTCCCATTGCTGGCCCTGGGCATGCTCTGGCACCGCCTGCGCGAAACCTTGGGATAGGCCCCGGAGTCGCCCGGAGATTCCGGGGGCCGTGGGGTCAGTGCTGGATAAAGCGCAAAATGGCCTCGGCCACCACGGGGGCCGCTTCACGCTGAGGGAAATGCCCGATGCCATCGAGTATTTCTCGCTGATAACGTCCGGAAAAATAAGCTTCACGGCCTGTGGAGCTGTCCGGGTGATTGCACCTGTCCACCGCGCCATGCAGCACCAAGGTGGGCAGCGCCAGCAACGGCGCCGGATCGAGTTGCGCTTCGGCCGCCTCATAAGCCGGATCCCCCAAGGCCATCCCCCAGCGGTGCTGATAGGAGTGCAGCACGACTTCGGCCCAGTCCTCGCCCTCGAACGCCTGCGCCGCCTGGCGAAATGCCGCCTCGGTGTACCAGCCCGCCGGAGACCAGGTATCCCACATCATTCGCGCAAATGCCTGACGCTCTTCCCGCACGGTTCGCTGCCCCCTGGGCGTAGCCATGAACCAGTGGTACCAGTAGTTGCGTACCTGCTCCAGGGCCAACGGTTGTTGCGGACTGTTGGTGCCGTAACCGACCGACAACATCACCAGGGCCGAAGCCACATCCGCACGCAAGCCGCAGGCATTGGCCACCGCCCGGGCCCCCCAGTCGTGGCCGACCAGCAGCGGCTGTTGCAGGCCAAGGGCATCGATGAACTGCAACAAGTCCACCCCCAGCGCCGCCAACTGACCGCTGCGCAAGGTGTTGCGCTGGCGAAAGCGGGTCGGCGCAAAGCCGCGCAGCACCGGCGCCAGCACCCGATAACCGGCCGCCGCCAAAAGCGTTGCCACGCCTTCCCAGGTGTGCGCGCTGTCAGGCCAGCCGTGCACCAGTACCGCCGTCTTCGATCCTTCGGGGTTCCATTGCAGGTAGGCCACCTCAAGATCAACGGTGGTGACGAATGAATAGGACTGCATGCTCGGCTCCAGCTCATAAGGAGCCCCATCCTAGGCCGGCGTTACTGATTGATTGCTGATGAATCAGATCGTACTGTTGATATTCGCTGATGAATCGAGCCGCCATGAACACCCCACTCCCTGCCCTTCCCCCGTCCCTGGACCTGCAGTTGCTGCGCACCTTCCTCGCCGTGGTCGACGCCCACAGCTTCGCCCTGGCTGCCGACTGGCTGGCGTTGACCCCTTCGGCGGTGAGCGGGCACATCAAGCGCCTGGAAGACAACGTCGGGGTCAAGCTCCTGGCCCGTACCACCCGCCGCCTGGAGCTGACCGCTCAAGGCGAGACGCTTTACGCCTATGGGCGAAATATCCTCAACCTTGAGCGAGAAGTTCGCGCCAAACTCTCCGGCAGCCCCCTGCAAGGCCGCTTGCGGGTCGGCGCCTCGGAGGACTTCGCCAGCACCTGGCTGCCCTATGTGTTGCAATCTTTCAGCCGTTCTCATCCCCAGGCCAGCGTCGAGCTCAAGGTCGGTGTCACCAGCCAATTGCTGCAGTTCAAGGACCTGGGCCACCTGGATCTGGTGTTCGGCAAGCAATGTCGGCGAGTCGAACAGGAAGGTGAGCTGCTGTGGGAAGAGCCGCTGGTCTGGGCCTACAGCAGTCAGTTGCCATTGGACCCGCTGGCCCCCCTGCCCCTGGCGGTGTTCCCGGAGCCCTGTGTGTACCGGGAGTCAGCGGTTGACGCCTTGTCCCAGGCGCAGCGGGCCTGGCGCCTGGCGTTCGAGAGCAGCAGCATGGCCGGTTGCATTGCGGCGGCCCTGGCAGGCTTCGCCGTCACTCCGATCGCCCGCAGCCAACTGCGTGAGGGGCTCTGCGAACTGGGTCCGGAGCAGGCGTTGCCGAAATTGGCCGTGGCGCGTTTCTATGCCTTTGCCGAAGGGGGCAGCCCGGCGGTAAGCGCCCTGGTCGAGTCCGTGCGGGAATGGGGCAAGCGCAAGCGCTTCATTGGCGATAGCCGGCTGTAAGCCCCTGCCAGCCGATGGTCTGCCTCAGTCCGCATCCAGAACGGCAAAGTGCCGGCTCAGGAAGTCCAGCAACAGGCGGTTGACCTGTGGCGCCTGCTCGCTCTGAATCCAATGCCCGCAGTCGTGCAGGGTATGTTGCTCAAGATCAGGTACCACCGTCGGCATGCGCTTGAGGGTATGCGCTTCAAGCACGCCCACCGGATCGCGGTCCCCCAGCAGGAACAAAGTGGGTTGCAGCACCTGGGCGCCCTGCAGGAACTCGGTGCACTGCCAGGTGCGTTCGAAGTTGCGATACCAGTTCAGGGCTCCGCGAAATCCGCGCCCGGCAAACGTCTCTCGGTAGGCCTGGAAATCGTCTTCGGAACACCAGTCGGGCAGCCCGACGGGCACCGAGACCCCATCGAACAGGCGGGCATCGGCCGGCTTGGCCTCCAACAGCGCGGCAACATTGCCCATGAACAGCCGCAGACTGGCGTCGATGTCCGCATCCAGTTCCGCCTCAGCCAGCCCGGGCTCCTGGAAATACAGGATGTAGTTGAAGTGTTCACCATGCACCTCGCGCATGATCTCGCTGGCCGGGCGTTTCGGCCGTCCGGCAAAGGGCACCGACAGGGTCACCAGCGCCGCCACCCGCTGTGGTTCCAGCAGCGCCAGGTGCCAGGCCAGCGGCGCGCCCCAATCGTGGCCGACGATGCACACGCGTTGATGGCCGAAGGAGTCCATGGCCTGTTGAATGTCCCCGCACAGGGTCAGCAGATCGTAGGCCTCGACCGCCTCTGGAGCCGAGCTGCGACCGTAGCCACGCAGCTCCGGCACCAGCACCCTGAAACCTGCGGCCACCAGGGCCGGCACCTGATGCCGCCAGGAGTGCCAGCACTCGGGGAAACCATGCAGCAGCCACACCGGCGGCGCCGACTCAGGGCCCGCGGCCCGGACATTGAGTTCGATACCGTTGACGGACAAAAGGTGCTGTTGATAGGCAATCATCCCGAGCGCTCCAAGGCAGGTGCAGGAGCAAAACCTAGCAGAGCTCACTGGCTGCCCTGAGCATCATTGATCTGTCGAATGATTGCGCTGCTCCTGGAGCCGCTGGCGCAGATTGCGAGCCGCCATGCGACGCCCCCAGGCACACATCTGCTTGGCAGCACACTGCCGCCCGATTGATTGCAGGCGGCAGCAACTGTAGGAGTCGAGGGGGCGTCAGCCGGGAATGAGCCCGACCAGGGATTGGCTTTGCTGGCGAATCAGGCGCTGGGTATTCAGGACCTTTTCCAGGGCCTGTTGCGAATCCGGGTCCTGCATCGGCGCACGAATCGCCGCAGACACCAGGCTGATCAGCTTGGCCATGACTTCGGCGTCGGTGGCTGGGCGGCCCAGGCTCATGGCCTGCATCAGCAGGCGCAGCTCGGTGCCCGCCATGACCCCGGAAATCGCCTTGAGGGCGAACTGCAGGCGCACCCCGAGCTCGTTGCGCGGCAGGTCCGGCAAGGCCAGGGCGAAGGACTTGAAGAAGCGCTCGAACACCGGCTGGTAATGTTCCTTGAGGTATTCCTGAATGAACGGCGAGGTGTCGCTGTACACCCGGCCCAGGAAACGGATGAACGAGCGCCCTTCCAGGCCGCCACTTTCATCGCTGCGCTCCAGGCCCATGGCCGGGGCGAACAACACGCCCAGCAGGGTCTCGCAATCCAGCGGCCCCGCCGACTGTTCTTCACATTTGGCCAGCAGTTCCAGGCGTTGATCATTCAGCGGCCCCAGGCGTTGCATGAGCAAGGCCTTCATCAGCGAATCCTTGTCGCCGAAGTGATAGTTCACTGCGGCCAGGTTGACCTTGGCCCGCTCGGTGATCTGGCGCAGCAGCACCGCGTCGTAACCGTACTTGATGAACAGTGCCTCGGTCGCTTCCAGCAGTCGGGTCTTGGTGACATTGGGGGCACTGAGTTTCTTGGCGACCATGGAGGACTAACCTTTGCTGGGATGAAAAACTGACCGTTCGAACAGTGTTTTAAAAAAAAATTTGATTTTTTATACCCGTGAGAGGCCCTAAAAGCAAGCTCCTGAAGGACTTGCAGAGTGACCGAAGGCCTTTTTGTGACCCGTCGGTTCCTCGAAAAAAAGCCGTCGAAAAAGCCCTCAATTACCCGGTTCAGACGGCTGGCGCAGCAGGATGAACACAGTTACTATTCAAACAAAGTTTTTAAAATAATAAATAAAACCAGAGCTTGGCGTTGCCCCCCGAAAAGCCTGCCGATGATTCCCGAGGTGCGGTTTTTTCAAGCAACCCGTCGAGCCAGCCGGCGCGGTAAGCGATGACAGCGACGATAATCGAGCAAGGTTTTATCTCCCTGCAGGGCATAGGCAAGAGCTATCGGCTGGCGGAGCAACCGCTGCACATTCTGAAGAACGTTTCCCTGTCCATCGAAGCCGGTGAAAGCTGCGCCATTCTCGGCGCTTCGGGTTCCGGCAAAAGCACCCTGCTGAACATCCTCGGCCTGCTGGACTTGCCCGACAGCGGCGACTATCGCTTTGCCGGCCACGACATCTTTGCCGCCAGCCCCGACCAGTTGGCAGCGATCCGCAACCAGCAGATCGGCTTCGTGTTCCAGAGCTTCAACCTGCTGGCCCGCCTCAGTGCCCTGGACAACGTCGCCCTGCCCCTGAGCTACCGCGGCGTGTCCCGACGCGAATCCCTGGAACGGGCCATGCACCGGCTCGATCAGGTGGGCCTGGCAGAGCGCGCCGAGCATCGCCCGGCCGATCTGTCCGGCGGCCAGCGCCAACGGGTGGCGATCGCCCGCGCGCTGGTGGGCGAACCCTCGGTGATCCTGGCCGACGAACCCACCGGCAACCTCGACAGCCACACCGCCCAGGAGATCATGGACCTGCTGCTGTCATTGAACCGTGAACGCCAGGTCACCCTGATCATCGTCACCCACGACCCGAACATTGCCCAGCGCCTGGAGCGGCAGATCCGGGTCACTAACGGTGTGGTGCAGGAGGTCTGCCCGGCATGAGCCTGATGCTCGAGCAAAGCGCCAGCCAGTTGCTGCACGAAGCCTTTATCAGCCTGCGCACCTTGGGCAAACGCTCGATCCTGGCCCTGTTGGGGATCGTCATCGGCAGTTCATCGGTAGTGGCCTTGATCAATATCGGCCACAACGCCGCCGAAGATGCCGCGGCGATTTTCCAGGACATGGGCACCGATACCCTGGCGGTGCAGTTCCCCGACTCATCAGGGAACCGCACACCCATGCCGGCGACCCTGGATATCCAGCAACTGCACAGCGCCTTGCCCTCGCTCCTGCACATCGCGCCCGTGGCCCTGTTCAGCGGGCCGGTGGTTTACCAGGGCCTAACCACCAATGCCAATCTGGTGGGCAGCACCGCGTCCCTGGCGGAGGCCATGCGCCTGCAATTGCAGGAGGGGCGTTTTCTTTCGCAATTCGACGCCGGTGAAACCTACGCGGTGGTCGGTGCACAGGTCGCCCAAGCCCTGAGCAAACCCCATGCGCCACTGCGCCTGGGGGACCGAATCCGCATCAACGACTACCTGTTCCAGGTCATTGGCATCCTGCGCAGCCAGCCCGCTGCGGTACTGATCCCGGTGCAGACCAACGAATCCCTGTTCATCCCGCTGGAAGGCATGCGGCGCATTTCCAGCAGCCCGCAGATCAGCAACCTGATCGCCCGCACCACGCAGGCCCAGGACATGAATCAGCTGGCCACGGCACTGTCTGAAACGTTGAAGAAACAGCTGCCGGGGCGCGAGGTCGAGGTGCAGATCCCGCAAAAGATCATCGATGGCATGACCCGGCAAAGCCGCACCTTTGGTTACTTGTTGATGGCCCTGGGCGGCATCTCGCTGGTCGGCGGCGGTGTCGGGGTGATGAACGTGATGCTGATGAACGTCTCGGAGCGCCGCCGGGAGATCGGCATCCGCATGGCCCTGGGGGCTCGACGCCGGGATATCCGCAATCTGTTCCTGCTTGAAGCGGTGACCCTGACCGCGGTCGGCGCCCTCTCCGGGGCCGTGCTTGGCCTGAGCGCCGCCTACCTCTATGCCCGCGTTTCAGGCTGGGTATTTTCCCTGGCCTCCGCGTCCTTGCCCCTGGGGATCGGCAGCACCTTGTTGATCGGGCTGTTCTTCGGCCTGTATCCGGCGATCTCGGCCTCGCGCCTGCAACCGGTGGAGGCGCTGCGCGATGATTAACCAGCCACGCGCCGCGTTCTTGCTGTTGTGCCTGCTCAGCGCCGTGGGCCAGGCCCAAGCGCAGGACATGAACGTGGCCCGCCAAGCCTCGGCCCCGAGCATGCGCAGCACCTATGAGCGCAGCGCCCTGCTCAGCCAACAGCAGGCCAGCCTGACCCTGGGCGACGCGGTCTACCTGGGGTTGCGCAACAACCGCGGGATTCGCAGCGCCTACCTGCAGCGGGTCGCACAGAAGTTCGACCTGCGGGTCTCCGAGGACGCGTTCAATCCCAAGCTGGTGCTCAACGGTGCCTATCAAGCCAACAAGGGCAGCGATGACGGTGCGCGCAAGGCGACCTTGAGTCCCACCTCAAGCCTGCTCGGCGAGTACGGTACCCGCCTGAACCTGGCCTGGCGGCAGGAGCTGAACAATGCCAATCGTGCCGGCTACTACCGCCGCGACGGCCTGGACCTGGCTATTATCCAGCCGCTGCTCAAGGGCGCCGGCTGGGACGTCACCACCGCCCCGCTGCGCCTGGCGCGGATCAACGAGCAAGCCTATCGCCTCAACCTCAAGGCCAACGTGGCGCAAACCATCACCGACATCATTGGCGCCTACCGCGAGCTGCTGCGGGGCCAGGAGCAACTGACGATCGTCGAGGATGCGCTCAAGCGCGCCAATGCCCTGCTTGAGGTGAACAAGGCCCTGATCGGTGCCGGGCGCATGGCGGAATTCGAGATTGTGCAGACCGAGGCCGACATCGCCAGCCAGGAGCTGGGGGTCGAGGAAGCGCGTAATCAAGTGGACATCAATCGCCTGACCCTGCTGCGCCTGCTGGCGCTGGACCTGTCCACGCGAATTCGCGCCAGCGATGGCCTTGAGGCGACTCGGATCAGCATTGACCAGCAGCAGGCGCTGCACCTGGCCAAGGCTCAGCAACCGAACTACCTGGCGACGCTGCTGGGCAGCCAGCAGGCCGACCTGAACCTGGTGATCGCCAAGGACCAGAGCCGTTGGGATGTGTCGCTGGTGGCCGGGGCCAATCAGGTGCGCAACCGCTACGACAACGACGGCGGCAATGGCACGGGACGGACCTGGGACAGCTACGCCGGAGTCCAGGTACAGATCCCCATTGGTGACCTCAGCACACGCCAGGCAGAAGTCCATGCCCGGGTCGATGTGGAGAACCAGGAACTGGTCCTGGCCGACGCCCGCCAGGCCCTGGAACGCAGCGTCAACGATGTGGTGCGAGACCTCGGCACCCGCTGGCGGCAATACGAAATATCCCAGCGCGCGGTGGAGCTGTCCAAGCGCAAACTGGCCATCGAGCGGGAGAAACTCAGCGCCGGACGCTCCAGCAACTTTCAGGTGCTGAGCTACGAAAGCGATTTGCGCGGTAGCGAAAATGCTCGCCTCAATGCCCTGATTGCCTACCTCAACGCCCAGAGCCAACTGGATCTGACTTTGGGCACCACCTTGGAGACCTGGGACATTGCGCTCAATGACTACTGATCAACGAACATGGCGCAAGCGTGGCCTGCAAGGTGGCGCGGTGGTGTTGGTGCTGGCCTTGGCCGGCGCCGGCCTGGTCGGCTACCGCGCCCCGGCCGGTCCTGCAGCCGAGCAAGGCCGTTGGATCGAAGTCAGCAGCGCGCCGCTGATTCATCAGATCGGCCTGGTGGGCAAGATTGAACCGCAAGCCACCATCAGCCTGACGGCGCCCTTCGATGGCAATGTCCTGACCACCCTGGTGGAACAGGGCCAACGGGTCGAGGCCGGCCAGACCTTGTTGAAGATGGACCCCAGCCTGATCGAAATCCAGCTGCGCGAAGCCTTGTCGACCCAGCTCAAGGCCCGTCGTGCGGTGCAGGAACTGCAGGACTGGAACAACAGCACCCAAGTCACCCGGGCGCGCCGCACCCTGCGCACCTCACAAATGACGGTGAGCAACTCCGAGCGCAAGCTCAGCGAAAGCCAGAACCTGTTTGCCCGCGGCATCATTCCCCGTAATGAACTGGATGACCTGACCCAACTGCTGCAGACCCAGCGCCTGGACCTGACCGCGGCCCAGGGCGAACTGCAACAGGCGCTGGATCAGGGCAAGGGCGAATACCGGCAGATCGCCGACATGGAACTGACCAATGCCACGGTCAAGTACCAAGCACTGCGCAATCTCCTGGCCGGCAAGGACCTTACGGCACCGTTTGCCGGGATCGTGGTCCCGGCGCCGGGCATCAACCTGGCGCAACTCGCTTCGGCCGCCACTCCGGGCCCGGTGCAGGCCGGCAGCAAGGTTGGTCAGGGCCAGGCGTTGTTCGGCCTGGCCAACATCGAACAATTGAAGATCGTCAGCAAGGTCTCGGAGCTGGATATCAACCAGTTGCACCAGGGCCAGAGTGTGGAAATCCTCGGGGACGGCTTTGATGGCGAACGCCTCAGTGGCCAGGTAGAGATCGTCAGCAGCCTGGCCCTGCCGGGCGATGCCAGTGGTGGCAGCGCGCAGTTCCCGATCACCCTGTCGATCCCCAAGCTCAACCGTGAACAACTGCAGCGCGTACGCCTGGGGATGAGTGCGCGCTTGACCATCATCACCTACCGCAACGATCAGGCGATCGTGCTGCCGCCAACGGCGATCCAGCACGGGGCAGACGGCCTGAGCGTGGAATACCGGGCCTCCGCCGATCAACCGGCAAAACGCCTGCCGGTGAGCGTCGGTCAATCGACGGCGCAAGGTGTCGAAGTGTTCGGCCTGCCGCCGGGCCAGGTGCGCCTCCCTGGCGCCCCGTGAAACTCCAACCTCACAACAGCGCCGACACGCCGGCGGTCTTTTTGTAGGAGCCGGCTTGCCGGCGAAGAGGCCCGCAAGATCTGCAGCGCCCTCGCTGACGCCTTCGCTGGCAAGCCAGCTCCTACGGTGGTGTTGGCCGTTCAGCGGCTCAGCGCAATGCGCGGCGCAGGACCTTGCCAACCGTGGTCTTGGGCAGCTCTTCGGTGCGGAACTCGACATAGCGCGGCACCTTGTAGCCGGTGAGGTATTCCCGGCAGTGAGCCAGCAACTGATCCTGGGTCAGGTTCGGGTCCTTGCGCACCACGAAGATCTTCACTTTCTCGCCGGTCACTTGATCCTCGACGCCAATCGCCGCGACCTCCGCCACCCCCGGGTGCAAGGCCACCACGTCCTCGATCTCGTTGGGGTACACGTTGAAGCCAGACACCAGGATCATGTCCTTCTTGCGGTCCACCAGGCGGATGAAGCCCTGCTCGTTCATCACCCCGATATCGCCGGTGGACAACCAGCCATGGCGGTCCAGGACCTTGGCGGTTTCTTCCGGACGCTGCCAGTAGCCCTTCATCACCTGGGGCCCACGGACCTGCAACTCGCCCTCCTCACCGATCTCGGCCAACTGGCCGTCCTCACGCATGAAACGCACCCAGGTCGACGGCAGCGGCACGCCGATGGTCCCGGTAAAGTCGCCCTCGCGCATGCGCGCAATGTCGATCGGGCTGATGCTCACCACTGGCGAACATTCAGTCAGGCCGTAGCCCTCGATGATCGGCACCCCGGTGACTTCCTTCCAACGTCGGGCCACCGCGGTGTGGGTGGCCATGCCGCCGGCAATCGCCAGTTTCAGGTCGGAGAAATCCCGGCCGCGAAACGCTTCGTTCTCCAGCAAGCCGTTGAACAGGGTGTTGACCCCGACGATGCCGCTGAACTTTTCCTTGCGCAGAATCATCTGCACCCGCTTCACGTCCCGGGGGTTGGCGATGAGGATGTTGCGCCCGCCCAGGCACATGAACATCAGGCAGTTCACCGTCAGCGACAGCACGTGGTACAGCGGCAGCAGGGTGACGTTGGTTTCCTGTTGGTTCTCGTCCAGTTGATCGCCGACCCAGGCCTTGGCCTGCATCAGGTTGGCAAGAATATTACGGTGGGTGAGCATCGCGCCCTTGGCATCGCCGGTGGTGCCGCCGGTGTATTGCAGGAAGGCGATGTCGTCCTGCTGCAGGTCAACCGGCCGATGTTCCAGGCGCGCGGCCTGCTTCATCATCGCCGGATAGCGGATGGACCCGGGCAGGTTGAACGCGGGTATCTGCTTTTGCACATGACGCAGGACGAAGTTCAGCGCCGCGCCCTTGAAGGTGCCCACCAGGTCGCCGATCGAGGCCACCACGATGTGCTTCAGTTTGCTGCCCGGCATCGCCTGTTCCAGGGTGTGGGCAAAATTCTCGAAGATCACCACTGTCTCGGCGCCGCTGTCCTTGAGCAGGTGCCGAAGTTCGTGGGCCGTGTACAGCGGGTTGACGTTGACCACCACCGCCCCCACCAGCAGGGTACCGAACAGACAGATCGGGTACTGCAGGCTGTTGGGCATCATCAGCGCCACCCGGTCGCCCTTCTTTACCCCTTTCGCTTGCAGCCAGGCGGCGAAGGCGAACACGCGTTTCTCCCACTGGTCGTAGCCCATCTCGGTGCCGATGCTCACATAGGCCACCCGCTGGCGGTACTTGTCCACGTGTTCAAGGAACACCTCGCGCAGCGACGGATAGCGGTCGATGTCGGCTTCGATATCGCTGGGCACCCCCGGCAGGTAAGCGTTCAACCAGATACGCTCGGCAGGTTGCAGGCTCACGACACTCATTGGCAGTCTCCTGGTTATTTTATTTTTCGACGATGGCGGTGATGCCCAGCCCGCCTGCTGCACAGATGGAAATCAGGCCACGGCCGCCGCCTCGTTCATGGATCGCCTTGGCCAGGGTCGCCAGTTGACGGCCACCGGTCGCGGCGAAAGGATGACCACAACCCAGGGAGCCGCCGTTGATATTGAGTTTGCTGCGCTCAATGCTCCCCAGCGGCGTCTCCAGCCCGAGTTTCTCGCGGCAATAGTCGGGGTCTTCCCAGGCCTTGAGGGTGCACAACACCTGGGCGGCGAAGGCTTCGTGAATCTCGTAGAAGTCGAAATCCTGCAGGCTCAGGCCTTCCCGGGCGAGCATTCGCGGCACCGCATAGGCCGGCGCCATCAACAAGCCTTCGCTGGCGTCGACAAAATTCACTGCCGCCGTTTCCCCGGTACGCAGGTACGCCAGTACCGGCAGGTTGTTGGCCGCCGCCCAGTCTTCGCTGGCCAACAGCACCACCGAGGCGCCATCGGTGAGCGGCGTCGAGTTGCCGGCAGTCAGGGTGCCGCTGTTGCGGTCGTAGGCCGGGCCCAGGCCGGCGAGTTTCTCAAGGCTGGCATCGGCCCGCAGGTTGTTGTCACGCTTGAGGCCGCGGTACGGGGTGATCAGGTCATCGAAGAACCCCCGTTGGTAAGCGGCGTGCAGTTGCTGGTGGCTGGTCAGGGTCAGTTCGTCCTGGGCCAGGCGCTTGATCTGCCAACGCTTGGCCATTTCTTCACAGTGCTCACCCATGGACAGGCCGGTGCGCGGCTCGCCATTGCGCGGCAACAGCGGCTTGAACAACATGCCCGGCCGAACCTTCAGCAGGCTGCGCAGTTTGTTGCCGGTGCCCTTGGCCCGATTGGCCTGGAGCAAGGTGCGACGCAGGCCCTCGTTGATCCCGATGGGCGCGTCGGAAGTGGTGTCGGCACCGCCGGCGATGCCGACTTCGATCTGCCCCAGGGCGATCTTGTTGGCCACCAGCAGCGCCGCCTCAAGTCCGGTGCCGCAGGCTTGCTGCACATCGTAGGCCGGGGTTTGCGGCGACAACGTGGTGGACAGCAGGCTTTCCCGAGCCAGGTTGAAATCACGGGAATGCTTGATCACCGCCCCCGCGGCGAACTCGCCCAAGCGCTGGCCCGAGAGGCCGAAGCGGTCCACCAGGCCCTGCAATGCGGCCACCAGCAGATCCTGGTTGCTGTCATTGGCATACACCGTATTGGAGCGGGCAAACGGAATCCGATTGCCGCCGATGATTGCCACCCGACGCACCGGCGCCGGATTGAAACTGTACTCAGTCATCACCGAGCTCCCCCGATAAATAGGCCGCGCATGTGCGGCTTGTCCCCCGCGTTGTTGCGCACTTCGAATGCCTGCTGCTGGTCGACAGGCGGCTGGCTCCACAAGGTCACGGCCGCCGGCAGGAAGATTGGCAGCTTGAACTCGCAATCCAGCTGCGCTGCGGCCAGCGGGTGCGGCGGTTGCTGCGCCGCCAGCGCCCGGCCCAGGGTCCACAGGCCGTGGGCAATTGGCCGGCGAAAGCCGAACAGCCGGGCACCGAGCCACGAGGTATGGATCGGATTGAAGTCACCACTGACCTGGGCAAAACGCCGTCCCAGATCGCCCCCCAAGGTCCAGCGTTGGGTGCGGATCAAGGCCTGCTCATCCACGCTCAGCGTGCCCTGCCAGGGCTCGCCAATCGGCGCCGCTACTCCGCGCCGCAGGTACAGGCTGTCACTTTCCCAGACCAGGCTGCCGCCACTGTGGGCCCGAGTGGCAATGGACAGGGCCTGGCCCTTGGGATGCGCCAGCCAATGCTCGGCGAACACCTCCAGGCGCAGGGCCTGGCCCTGGGCCAATGGCTGGTACTGACGGATGCGGTTGGCCAGGTGCACCATGCCGCTGGCCGGGTAGGCAAAGGTGCGACTGGTGAGCAGCATCAGGTGCAAGGGAAACGCCAGGGTGTGGGGAAACGACAGCGGCACCCCGTGCTCCCGGCGAAAGCCGCAGGCCTGGGCATAACCGGCAATCGCCGCCTCCTGCAGCTCCACCGCCGGACGCACCAGGCGCTCCAGCGGCAAGGTCGGCGGCGCCTGCAGCTTGGGCTTGCGCAAGCTGCGGATACCGTCGTACAGCAACTGGCCACGGGACGGTGGCGGTTCGATGATGCGTATCGCGCTATCGGCATTCATGGCTCAGGCCCCCAGCAGGCTTTGCCCGCAGACGCGGACCAGCTGTCCATTGATCCCGCCGGAAGCCGGATGGGCCAGCCAGGCGATGGTTTCCGCCACGTCCACGGCCTGCCCGCCCTGGGACATGGAATTCATCCGCCGTCCGGCCTCGCGAATCATCAGCGGGATCTTCGCGGTCATCTGGGTTTCGATGAACCCCGGAGCCACACCGTTGACCGTGATCTGCTGGCGCGCCGCCAAGGGCGCCAGGCTCTGCACCAGGCCGATGACCCCGGCCTTGGAGGTGGCGTAGTTGCTTTGCCCGAGGTTGCCGGCAATCCCGGAAATCGACGACACGCAGACAATCCGTCCTCCCGGGTTCAGCCCCTGCCCTTCCAGCAACGCCTGGCTGAGCAGCAGCGGCGCCTCGAGGTTGACCGCCATGACCTTGCGCCAAGCAGCCTCGGTCATCTTCGCCAGGGTCTTGTCCTGGGTGATCCCGGCGTTGTGCACGACGATATCGAAGGCGCCGTGCTCACCGACGAACTCCAGCAACCGCTGGCCGGCGCCGGAAGCGCTAATGTCCAGGGCCAGGGCGCTGCCGCCCAGGCCCCCCGCCGCTTGCTGCAGCTCGGCCTCGACCTGGGGAATGTCCAGGCACACCACCTGGGCGCCCTCCCGGGCCAGGACCTTGGCGATGGCCAGGCCGATACCGCGACAGGCACCGGTGACCAGGGCCCGACGGCCGTGGAGCGGCTGCGCCCAATTGATGTGCTTGGGCACGTCCACCGGTTCGCCGATACGCACCACCTGGCCCGAGACATAGGCCGAGCGGCGAGACAGGAAGAACCGCAGGCTGCTGTCCAGTTCCGCTTCGGCGCCGGGTTCGACGTACAGCAACTGTACGGTGATGGCCCGGCGCAATTCCTTGCCCAATGAGCGCACAAAGCCTTCCAGGGCGCGCTGCGCCACCGCCTGGGCGAGCGCCGTGCAATGCTCCGGCGGCGTGCCCAACACCAGTACCCGACCGTGGGCGGTCAGGCGCCGGACGTTGGCGTGAAAGAAACGGTACAGCTCATCGAGCTGGGCGATATCGCTCAGCCCGCTGGCATCGAACACCACGCCCTGGACCTTCACCGTGGAAGGTGCAGTGATGCTGGCGGCCTGCGCGGCCACCGTGTCGGTGGCGGCGAAGATCCGTTGCAGTTCGCCCAACAGACGCCCCTCGGGCGCCGCGGCAAGGATCACCGGGTTGATCAGGTTGCTGCCCTGGCCCTCGCGGTGGCGTTGCAGCGGCACCGGTTGTGGCAGGCCCGTGCGCTGGGCCAGCCAGCGCCCCCACCCGGAATTGACGAACGAAAGATAACCATCAGACATAAAGAGATCCCGATCAAAAGCCGTAGAGGGTCAATAGGCCGAATCGCTGGCCGTCACCGCGTCTTCGCTGCTGGCGGCACGTTTGCGCGGCGCCGGCTTGGCGCTTTGCTCGACGTGCGCCTGACGCTGTTGCAGGGCTTCCAGCAGACCGAAGTCCTGGGGGAAGTCGTCGACCTGGATCGCGTGGTCGCCGTACTCCACATAGCGCCCCAGCAACTCGTCCTCGTCGGCACTGATCAGTTGCTGCTCCAGGGCCTTGACTCGCCAGATGACAAACGCCTCGCGGGAAATCGGCAGCGGCGCCAGGGTGCCCTGCTTGATCGCCGGCTTGAGCCGCGCCTCGATCAGGTCCACTTGCGGCTGCAGGCGGAACGCCAGTTCGCCATAGGCCAGCTTGTCGATTTCCGGCTGAGGCATGTAGGAATCGGCCAGCAGGCGTTCGCGGGTCGGGCCCGGGGTCTGCACCAGCTCGGCGACTTGCGCCAATAGTTGGTCGCAGGGTTTGTGCTGAGGGACACCCATCGGGAAGCTCAAGCCACGGATGATCCGGGCAGCCGCCTTGGACGGGTAGTTGTCCAGCACCTCGGCCAGGGCTTCATGGGCCCGCAGCAGCGCATCCTGGGCTGACCAGTGCACCAGCGGCAGATCGGACTGTGGACGACCGTCATCCTCGAAACGCTTCAACACGCAGGACAGGATGTACAGCTGCGAGAGAATGTCCCCCAGGCGCCCGGTGATACTTTCCTTGCGCTTGAGGGCACCGCCCAGCACGCCCATGGAAATGTCCGAGGTCAGGGCCAGGACCACCGACAGACGCTGGATCTGCCGGTAGTAAGGAGCCAGGGCCTTGTCGGTCTTAGCCGGGGCCTTGATCAGGCGCCCGCCGGTAAGTGCATGCACCGCTGCCCGCACCGTGTTGGCCAACACAAAGCTGATATGGCCGAACATTGCGCTGTCGAAATCTTCCAGGCTCTTGCGCCCGGTGTCGCGGGCCGCTTCCATTTCGCGCAACACATAAGGATGGCAGCGGATCAGGCCCTGACCGTAGATGATCAGGCAGCGGGTCATGATGTTCGCGCCTTCAACAGTGATGGCGATCGGGCTTTGCTGATAGGCCCGGGCGAGGAAGTTGTTGGGCCCCATGCAGATGCCCTTGCCGGCGACGATGTCCATGCCGTCATTGACGATGGCCCGGGCGCGCTCGGTGACGTGGTACTTGGCGATGGCCGAGATCACCGAGGGCTTTTCGCCGGCGTCCAGGGACGCCACCGACACCTTGCGCACCGCGTCGCAGGTGTACAGGTGCCCGGCCATGCGTGCCAGAGGAGCCTGCACCCCTTCGAACTTGCCGATCGGCAGGCCGAACTGCTTGCGCATCGCCGCGTAAGCAGTGGTGCCGCGTACTGCAACCTTGCCCATGCCGACGTTGGCCGACGGCAGGGAGATCGCCCGGCCAGCGGCCAGGCACTCCATCAGCATGCGCCAGCCGTTGCCCACCTGGTCGCCGCCGCCGATCACCCATTCCAGGGGAATGAACACATTCTTGCCAGTGGTTGGGCCGTTCTGGAACACCGCGTTCAGCGGCCAGTGACGGCGCCCGGTATTGACCCCCGGATGGCGGGTGGGGATCAGCGCGCAGGTAATGCCCAGGCTGCCTTTCTTGCCCAGCAAGCCCTCTGGGTCTTCGGCGCGAAAGGCCAGGCCCAGCACCGTGGCAATCGGCCCCAGGGTGATGTAGCGCTTGTCCCAGGTAACGCTGAAACCCAGCACTTCCTGGCCTTCGAACTGGCCTTTGCAAACCACCCCGACATCGGGAATTGCCCCGGCGTCGGAGCCGGCGTAGGGGCTGGTCAGGGCGAAGCACGGGATGTCTTCGCCGCGAGCCAGGCGCGGCAGGTAATGCTGGCGCTGGGCTTCGGTGCCGTAGTGCAACAGCAACTCCGCCGGGCCCAGGGAGTTGGGCACCATCACCGAGATCGCCGCCGCCGAGCAACGGGTGGAGAGCTTCATCACCACTTGCGAGTGAGCGTAATGGGAGAAGCCCTTGCCGCCGTACTGCCGGGGAATGATCATCCCCAGGAAACCGGCGTCCTTGGTGTATTGCCAGGCCTTGGGCGACAGATCCTGCCAGACCTGGGTGGTTTCCCAGTCGTTGGCCATGTCACACAGGGTTTCCACTTCATTGTCCATGAACGCTTGTTCTTCAGCGCTCAGGCTGGCCGGTGCGGCCTGCAGCAAGCGCGGCCAATCGGGCTTGCCACTGAACAGCTCGGCGTCCCACCAGACCGTGCCGGACTCGATGGCCGCGCGCTCGGTGTCGGACATCGCCGGCATGATCTTGCGGAACATCGCCAGGGCCTTGCGGGTCAGCAAGGCGCGACGCAGCGGCTTGATTGCCAGCACCGCAGCCGGCAGCAGGACCAGCGCCGTGCCCAGGGTCAGCCCCAGGGTGCCCAGCAAATTGAACAGATGCCCTGCCGCCAGCCAGACCAGGCCAATGCCCAGCCACAAGACTGCAGTCGCTTGTCGATAGGCCAATGCAAGTGCCGCGGCGAGTCCCAACAATAACCAGACAATCATGGAATACCTCTCTTGTTCTAACGAGACAACCACGTGGAACCTGGGCGTTGTGCCGGCCCCTCGAAGATCACCCTACAAAGGAAATAACGCCGTTTCAAATTTTATTTTTAAATAAAAATTTAAACACTTGGCAAAAATATGCGGCTGAGCGAACTCAGCCTCGAGGACCCAGGGAATGGGTCAGGACGCGAACGACGCCCGCCGGTCCAGGCTACGGCAATACAGCAGACACAGCCTGTACCGCCGTGCGCCTGAAACCCGGCGCAGTACGGGTGTCAGAAGTGATAGGTCGCAGACAGGCTGACCACTTCACCCGAGGCTTCAACCTTGCCATCGAGGCGAGACCCGCCAAGACGATCCTGGTTCTGGGTCTGGATCCGGGCTTCCTTGACGAATTGCCGCGAGTAGGCGCCGTCGATGGTCAGCCCTGGAACCGCCTTGATGTCATAACCAAAACCCAGCGAGGTGAACCAGCGATCATTGTCCGGAATCCGTGGGTCACGGGTTGAGCCACGGGTCGGCGTCTGGTCGAAGGCCACACCGGCACGCAGTGTCAGCTGATCGGTGAAACGGTAGTCGCCACCCACCGAGTACATCATCGAGTCCTTGTATCGGTAGGGGATCGAAATGAGGGTGTTGCCATCGGACTTGAGCGTCAGGTCCTTGAACGACGACCACTGTGTCCAGAGTGCGCTGACGCCGAGGGTGAAGCGATCATTGAACACGTGCACCCAGTCGATAGCTGCACTGGCCGGAATATCCAGCTGGGCCGAGGCATTGGCGCCATCGGGATTCAACTTGAGCCCCGGATAGGCAATTTCCACGAGGGATGGCCCTGAGGAAGAGTCGGTGTAGGCCCGGCCCAAGGCGTCGGCCCGGATATTGTATTTACCTTCCAGCTTGTTCTTGATCTTGGCGTGATAGTTCACCCCCAGAGTGTCCTGTTCGGTAGGTTTCCAGGTCACCCCGGTAAACCAGCCGACGGAGGTGTTATCCACCTTGACCCGCATCAGGTTGGAACCCACGCCTGAAGGAGCGCCCGGCAACAGGGAGACCCCGGCGGCACCGCTCAAGTTGAGGTTCTGGCTGACAAAGCCGTTGGTGTGCTGGAGGATCGCGCCCAGGCCGAGGGCGAACTGATCGTTGACCTTGAACGAGAAGGCGCCTGAGACCCCCGCCGTTTCGATCTTGGTGTCCACCGCGAAATCCTGTCCCTTCCAGCCGTTGTCCCAGGTGCTGCGCATGCCCATGGGAACCACTTGGCTCAAGCCAAAGGCAAAGCGATCATTGATGGGCATGACCAGGAAGCCGGTCGGCAACCAAGCGGTAAAACCACCCTCACCACCATTGCCTTCAAGCGGGGTCTGGTTGAAAGGATCGTCGATCGAAGAGGTGGAGGCCGGCTTGCCTTGGTAATCGTAGGCATTGCCCTTGTACTTGAGCTTGATCCGCGCGTAATCGACGGTCATCTGTGCCACGTTCTGATCGATGAACGCCATGGCTGCCGGGTTGTTGTAGGCCGCACTGGGATCATTCTTGAACAATGACCCCCCACCGAACGCCCGACCCCAGCCGGGGGTACCAAAAGTAGGAGTAGTAAAACCACCCGCTTGCACCGACCCGGAACTCATCAAGCCGCCCAGCACTGCCAGGCCGATGACTGCCTGGATCTTGTGTTTCTTATTATTCATGCCCCACTCCTTATTATTATCGACCGCGATCGGCTATCACCGATCCAGGGTGTTGCAACAGGCGCCTCAGCAGAGGCGCCTGTTTTTTTCAGCAAGTGATCAACAGGCTGAAGTCAGCTCAACTTCATGGCGTTACGGTGAGAGCAGGGTTCGGGTTGACGCTCAGAGCAGTGATTTTGCAGCTGCCGACGGTTTGCGCCGAAGGAATGCTCAGGGTGTTGGTCGCGTTGTTCCAGGAGACGTTGATCGTCACCGGAGAAGCGCTGCAGTTGGAGAGGATCTTGAAGTTGACCCCAGCCACAGTGCCGGTGGTAGCGCTGGAGGTACTCAGCGTCCAGGGCAGACCCAGTAGGGCCGGTACGCTGCACAAGGAGTTGCTGCCGCTGACCGTGGCACCGGTGATCGAGGCGTTGGCGCCATTGGCCGCTACGGTACCGGTGAAATTGATGTTGCAATTGACCGGTATGCCGAACGACGCAGGCGAGGCCACCGAGATGGTGCCTGGCGCCGAGAAAGTCGCACCAGCAGGAGCAATGGTGGCAGCGCTGGCCATCGACGCGGCGCCCAGGCAGATGGCGAAAGAAGCTACGGATACCAGAGTCTTGATGCTTTGCATTGTTGTTTTCCTCAAGATTTAGGCAACAGGCAGTTGCCAGGGGGTTATCAGCCTTGCCAGGGTGTCGATGACGCCATCGGCTCTCCAGTTCGACCGAATTCGGTGCTGGAGCACGCTAGGGCGATACCGACACGGCCTGAACCACCCGTGCTTTCGGACTCGATCGCAAGTTCATCAGCGTCCCTCCATGGATTCTGTTTTCGATCAGGGCGCGACCCGAAAGGTCGGCGGCATCTGGATCGACACAGTCTTGATGGTGCAGCCACCGTCGAGGCTGACCTGGGTCGCCTCGAGTTTTCCGGTGCTGTTGTTCCAACTGCCTTCGGCGGTGCTCGGCCCGCAATCGCCACCCACCAGCGGCGCGTGCACGGTGACCCGGATGCCGGACATGGCACCGCTGGCTTGATCCTTGGCAATCAGCTTCCAGGGCAGGTGCGTGGCTTCGACCTGGCCACACTTGAGGCCGCCGCTGAAGTCGACTTTGTCGACGCTGGCGAAGCTGCCATCGGGGCTGACCTTGCCGCTGACCTGGATGGTGCAGTCGGCATTGATGATGCTCTTGGCAAAACTGATGGGGCCTTTGGCGGTGAACTCGGTATTGGCCGGTTCGATGCGCGCGGCGTCGGCCGCACCCATCATCGACACCCCCACCAGGACCACGAACAGACGGGCAGCAAACAGCGGTGAGATAGACATCCGTGACTTCCTTACAGTTGCTTATTGTTGTTGTCGGTCAACGTGTTCAAGGACTTCATCTGACTCTGCTCACCCGTCAAGGGACTCCGTCACCGGTGAACGCAAATGGTTCACCGGCACTTGAAGGGCTGAGCAGCACAACGCAACAGCGGTGTTTCAATCGGTGTCGGTAAAGCCGTGTTGCTTGAGCAGTTCGCTGCGTTTGGCCGGATGCAGGTTGGCCAGCCGGACATCCCCCGAGTAATGCGCCAGCACTCGGTGATCCATCAGTCGCCGCCAGAGAAACGGCACGTAGGCCCAGACGATCATGGTGGCGTAGCCATAAGGCAGTTGCGGCGATTCGTCGAAGTGGCGCAGGGCCTGGTATGAACGGGTCGGGTTGGCGTGATGGTCGGAGTGCCGTTGCAGCTGGAACAGGAAGATGTTGGTGACGATCCGGTTGCTGTTCCAGGAATGCCGTGGCGAGCAGCGTTCATAGCGGCCGTTAGGCTGTTTCTGCCGCAGCAGGCCGTAGTGCTCCACGTAGTTCACCACCTCCAGCAAGGAGAAACCGTAGATGCCCTGGATCAGCAGGAAGGGAATCACCGCCGCGCCGAGCCAGGCGATCAGCACGCCCCAGAGCACCACGCTGTACAACCAGGCGCTGAGCACACCGTTCTTCCAGTGCAGGGTCGGCAGCCCGAGCTTGTGCAGGCGCTGGCTTTCCAGGTGCCAGGCCGAGCGCAGGCTGAACCAGGTGGTACGCGGCAGGAAGCTCCAGAAAGACTCGCCAAGACGCGAACTGGCGGGGTCTTCCGGAGTCGCCACGCGCACGTGGTGGCCCCGGTTGTGCTCGACGAAGAAGTGCCCGTAGAAGGTCGAGGCCAGGGCCAGTTTGGCCAGGAACTTGGCCATCCCCCGGTTCTTGTGCCCCAGTTCATGGGCGATGTTGATGGCGATGCCCGTGGCCGCGCCGGTGGACATCGCCATGCCCAGGTAAGTGAACCAGCCGACGCTGCCGTGCAACTGGGCGCGTTCGGTAAGAAACGCGGCGAAACTCGCCAGGCTGCCGTGCAGGTGCAGTTGCTCACTCAAGTGCAACAGGCCGCCGGCGATGATCCAGTCGACGCCGCTGACGGCCATCCACGCGGTGACCACCAGCGACAGCACGGAAAACACCGCACAGCTATAGACGATGAAGCGGTAGTAGGGTTGTTTTTCCAAATCGGGAACCGCGGATTCCGGCGGGTTGCTGGCATCCTCTCCCATCAGGCCGTCGATCAACGGGATCAGGCCGAAGATCACCAGCACCCCGCTCCACCAGAGCACCTGGACACCGGTGGTCAGGGCGGACAGCCCGGCCAGCAGCGGAGTGATCATCGGCAAGATGCCCAGCCACCACAGGTGACGCTTGCCATCGGTCCATACGCCAGGTGCCGCCACGGAAACAGTCATGGCAGCCTCCGCAGGATGGCGGTCGGCAGGGATGCTATAAAGGACAACGCGGTTGCGCTGTACAGAGCGTGAATGGATGAAAAAACAAAAGCGTGAAATGGCGTTATTTTCATTATTTTAATCGCTCAATTGCACTTTCAAAAAAAACATTCAAAACATTTTTTTAAATAAATAGCTCGGATTCGTTAGCTCGTCAACTATTTTTTCGGCTTGTTTTGAATGTCGCCCGTGAAGCATTTACCGCTGCTGCCAGAGTCGTTGGGCGCCGCGTCAACGCGCCCCCGACAACGCCCCTAGCTTGCTCGTGATGCCGCGAACGGCGGGTGCAGCACGGTGGCACTGCGCTGCGGCCTGGCTTGGGCTGCGATTCGCTGGACCATCGCCACCACCGGCTCGACCGCACTGATGGGCAGCATGTGCCCGTGCCCCGGAACAATCTCCAGTGACAGCCCCGTCACCTTGCCGAGCATCGACTCGCCATGCTTGCGGTAGTTGAGTACCGCGTCGGCCGAACCGTAGATCAAGCCCACCGGCAACGTCAGGCTGGGGTAATGCTTGACCATGTCGGGCAAGGCGCGGTTGACCAGCGCAATCTCGCTGGAGGCGTTATAGAAGTTGTCCGAGCGCATGCCCAGCAGCCCGCCCCCACGCACGGGGAAATCCTCGGGCGGCGAATCCGGAGCGAACACCGCCTTGACCAGGGACCGGCGCCCGAGCATGGCCATCGGCGCGGCCAGGGTCAGTGACAGCCAGCGCCGCAGGAAGGCCGGACGCACCCCCAGGGACAGAAACACCAGTGGCAGCGTGCGCTGGGGATGGGTCAGCGGTGCCACCAGGATCAACCCGGACACCGCATGCGGATAATCCAGCGCCAGGGACAGGGCAACCGCGCCCCCCAGGGAATGCCCAAGCACCAGTGGCTGTCCCAGGTCCAGGGTGCGAATGAAGCTAGCGATCAGGCTGGCCTGGGCTGGCAAGTCCGCGGCCGCGCCCCGCGCTCGAGTGGAGTAGCCGGAACCGGGCCGGTCGAGGGTGATCACCCGGAACTGCTCGCGCAATTGTGGTGCCAGGGAGTGCGTGAGATTGCGCCCGCAACCCGATAGCCCATGGATCATCAACAGCGCCGGGCCGCGGCCTTCGTCGGTGTAATGAATGCGTTCGCCAGCAACGTCCAGGAAGCGGCCGTTGATCGGAACCTCGCGTTCAATCCTGCGGTTGATGCGCACGCTCACTCCCCAGAGCACCGCGCTGACTATCAGGAATACCGCTGCCGCTACCAGCCAATCCATAACCCGTCCCCTCAGCTTCCCTGCGCCGTGGCCCGCGATCGGGATGATCCGGCTCTGTGGCTGTTGCCTGGGCCTGCTACTGCCTGTGACGTCTCATCCAGAGTCCGGATGAGCCCCGCAAAAAACCACAGGCGACTGGCGCAGATGACATTTTCAGGTGATTTATTTAAATTAATTTTTAAAACATTATTTTAAATTGTGCAATCCTGAGATTTCACTCACCGACGAAAGTCATCAAAAAGCGTCACCACAATCGAGGTACTCACCATGAATGCGTACTCGCCACCCAATGACCCCGAGGTCGTTGACATCGCCATCATTGGCGCCGGCTTCGCCGGGCTGTGCATGGCGATCAAACTCAAAGAAGCCGGGCTAGAAGATTTCTTTGTCGCCGAACACGCCGCGTCCCTGGGGGGTACCTGGCGCGACAATCACTACCCCGGCTGCGCCTGCGACGTGCAATCCCACGTTTATTCCTTCTCCTTCGCGCCCAATCCGAACTGGACCCGGCAGTTCGCCCCCCAGGCGGAAATCCGCGAATACCTGGAAAACTGCGCCAGGGATTTTGCCCTGGGGCCGTTTCTGCGCTTCAACATGGGCCTGGAACAGGCCGTCTTCGATGCCGTCACCGAGCGCTGGCAACTGCGCTTTGGCAATGGCCGCCAAGTCAGTGCGCGGGTCTTGGTCTCCGGCATGGGCGGCCTGTCGCGCCCGGCGATTGCCGATATACCCGGGCTCGAATCCTTCACCGGCAAGCGCTTCCACTCCCAGCAGTGGGACCACCGCTATTCGCTGCAGGGCAAACGAGTGGCGGTGATCGGCACCGGCGCCAGCGCGATCCAGTTCGTGCCAAAAATCGCCCCCCAGGTGGCCCAGCTCAAACTCTTCCAGCGCACCCCGCCGTGGATCATGCCCAAGCCCGACCGTGAACTCGGCGTGCTGGAGCGCTGGGCCTTCAAGCATCTGCCATTCACTCAGCGGCTGATGCGTTCGGCGTTGTACTGGACCCTGGAGAGCCGGGTGATCGCCTTCGCCCGCCGCCCACAGCTGATGAAAGTGGTGCAGCGCGTGGCCCTGCGGCACTTGCGCAAACAGGTGCCCGATCCGCTCCTGCGCCAGCGCCTGACCCCGGACTACACCATTGGCTGCAAACGTATCCTGATTTCCAATGACTATTACCCGGCCCTGTCCCGGGGCAACGTGGGGGTGATCAGCGAGGCGATCCAGCGCATCGACGGCGACGCGCTGATCACCGCCGACGGCCACCGGCACAGCGTGGACTGCATCATCTTCGGCACCGGCTTCCAGGCCGCCGACCCGATTCCCCGCGGCCTGCTGTTTGGCCGCCAGGGCCAGGACCTGATCGACAGCTGGTCCAGGGGCGCCCATGCCTACCTTGGCACCTGCGTGGCGGGCTTTCCGAATTTGTTCATGATCGTCGGCCCCAACACCGGCCTGGGGCACAACTCGATGATCCTGATGATCGAGGCCCAGGTGGACTACATCCTCAAGGCCCTGGAACGGATGCGCCACAGCGCAATAGCCACACTGGAGGTCAAGCCCCAGGTCGAGAGCCAGTACAACCAGCGCCTGCAACAGCGCCTGGCGACGACCATCTGGTCCACCGGCGGTTGCCGCAGCTGGTACCTGGACCCTCGCAGTGGGCAGAACACCACGCTCTGGCCCGGCTCGACCTTGAGCTTCAGGAAGGCTGTGCAGCACTTCCAGCTCGAGGACTACCTGACCACTCACCTGCCCCATCCCGGGCCTGTCGCCACACCGGCCACAGTGCGCCCAGTGAATCTGCAAGAGGCCGCCATCGATGAAAAACTTTAACGGTAAAGTCGCCGCCATTACCGGCGCCGCCTCCGGCATGGGCCGCGCTCTGGCCGTGGCCCTGGCCCGCGAAGGCTGCCACTTGGCACTCGCCGACAAGAACCCCCAGGGGTTGGCGCAGACCGCGGCCCAGGCGCGGGCCGCGACGCTGCTGCCACTGCGCATCAGCAGCCAGGAACTGGACGTCGGCGACCGTGCGGCGATGTTCGCCTGGGCCGCCGCCACTGCCGCCGAGCACGGACAGGTCAACCTGGTGTTCAACAACGCCGGGGTGGCCTTGTCGAGCACCATCGAAGGCTCGAGCCTGGCCGACCTGGAGTGGATCGTCGACGTCAATTTCTGGGGCGTGGTGCACGGTACCCAGGCCTTCCTGCCCTACCTCAAGCAGGCCGGCGAGGGGCATATCGTCAACACGTCCAGCGTCTTCGGACTGTTCGCCCAACCGGGCATGAGCGGCTACAACGCCACCAAGTTCGCCGTGCGCGGCTTCACCGAATCCCTGCGCCAGGAGCTGGACCTGCAAGGTCACGGGGTCTCCGCCACCTGCGTGCACCCGGGAGGCATCCGCACCGAGATCGCCCGTTCCAGCCGCATCTGCGACAGCGTCAAGGGGTTCTTGATCGACAACGAACAGCAAGCCCGCGACGACTTCGAGAAGCTCTTCATCACCTCCGCCGAAACCGCCGCCAAGGTGATTCTGCGGGGGGTGCGCAAGAACCAGCGGCGGGTGCTGATCGGCCGTGATGCGCACGTCCTCGACCTACTGGTGCGCCTGCTGCCCAGTGCCTACCAGGCCCTGGTGGTGTGGCTCAGCCGGCGCATGGCGCCGCGGCCGGGCAAGGTCCCGGCGCCAGTCTACGAGCCCCAGGACGAACGCAGCCGCTAAGGCCGCGCTCCCCATTTCATGTCTAGAGGAGCGACAGCCATGCTGCCCATCCGCCGCGACATCCAGGTCGAACTGCCTGCCGAACGCGCCTGCGACTGGCACGAACAAGGCAGTCACGTGAGCCATTTTTTCAACGCCCTGTCCCTGCTGTTCCCTGCCGGCGAACTGTTCTTCATGGACAGCGTGCGCCACTACCGCGAGCAGATTGACGACCCCCAGCTCAGGCGCGAGATCCAGGGTTTCATCGGCCAGGAAGCCATGCACAGCCGTGAGCACCTGCGCTACAACGACCTGTTGCAAGCGGCCGGGCTGCCGGCCCAGCTGTTGGACCGGCGGTTGCGGATGTTCCTCGACTTCCAGAAAAAACACTTCCCACCCGCCTTCAACCTGGCGATCACTGTGGCCCTGGAACACTACACGGCGATTCTTGCCGACCTGCTGCTGCGCGACCCCAGCCGCTTCGGCGACTCGGTGGCGGGTTACCGACAGATGTGGCTGTGGCACGCCCTGGAGGAAACCGAGCACAAGTCGGTGTCCTACGACGTCTTCAACAGCGTGCTCAAGCCCGGGCCCAAGCGCTACCTGATCCGCACCGGGAGCATGCTGTTCACCACCCTGACCTTCTGGCTGGTGGTGTTCGATTTTCACCTGCGCATGCTGATTGCCGACCGCCGTCGCGGCGGTCATTGGCGCGGCCTGTGGCAAGTGATCAAGTACCTCTACGGCCCCAAGGGCGTGTTCCCGCGAATCGCCCTGCCCTGGCTCCATTTCTTCAAGCCGGGCTTTCATCCCTGGGATCACGACAACCGCGAGCAATTGCGCCGCATCGATGGCCTGGTGCAGGACATCGAACGCACCCGCGCGGCAGCGGCCAAATAAGCAGCGACCATTGGCCAACGCTGGCGCCAGCTCAGTCCGGCGCCACCTGGCTGCGCACGTAGGCGGCCGGTGGCTGGCCCACCATGCGCTGGAAGTCCCTGACGAAATGCGCCTGGTCGAAGTAGCCCAGGCGCAGGGCCAGCTCGGCATCCGGCTGGGCCTCGCCGCGTTGCAACAGCGCCAGGGCCTCATGCAAGCGGTAACGGGCGATGATCCACTTTGGGCTCACCCCGACGTAATGGGCAAACAGCCGCTGCAACTGACGCGGGCTCACGCCGGCCAACTGCGCCAGGTCCTGCGCTCGGGTCAGGCGACAGTCCGTCGCGGCCCGGGCCACCAGTTCATTGAGCAGCCACACCCGCTCATCGGCGGCGGGCAGGCTGGGCATCAGCAAGGCTTCGGCCCGCTCGCACATCACCGCCATCCCCGGCCAGGCGCCAGGGTCGAGCCAGGTATCGGCGGCGGCCCAGACTTCGCCAGCAGCCACCGAGCGATCACGCAATTGCTCCATGGGGCGCCCCCAGAACGGCTGCAACGCCGCCGCACGAAACTTCACCCCGAACACCCAGCCATGGCCGGCCAGGGTCTTGCTGAAGCGTTGCCGATGCGGCCCCCAGACCCGCGCCTGGCCCCCCTCGAACACCAGGTGCGCATTGGGATGAGGCAAGGTTTCCTGGCGTTCGACCAGCGCCCCGGGCAAGGCCCAGCCGACATACCAGAAGTGCTCCACCCAGGGCGCCAGGGCGGGCGGCGGGGCCTGGCGCAAATGCTCGAAGTGCCGGGCCGGCAAGCGCTGGTTGAGCACACCCCGAGCCGGCCCGGGAGCCGCTGCTGCTGGCGGTCGTGTTTTTCCAATCCGCTGCATGATGCTTGTGCTTTCATCCTTGTCCGAAGACCTGGGCCCAACGCCCAACGGTCAGGCGCTTATTATCACCCGCTCAACACTGGAGAACAGCATGCACGCCACCGGACAATTCAACGTCGAACTGCCCAACCACCCCGTTGCCCCGGATACCGAAGCGGCGCAACTGGGACGCAAGGCGATTCACAAGACCTTCGAGGGCGACCTGCAGGGAACCAGCCTCGGCGAAATGCTCAACAGCATCGGCACGGTAGCGGGCTCGGCAGGCTATGTGGCGCTGGAAAGATTCTCAGGCAGCCTGGCCGGTCGCCGCGGCAGCTTCGTGCTGATGCACTACGGGGTCATGGACCGCGGCCAGTCGACCCTGCACATCCAGGTGCTGCCCGACTCCACCAGCGGCGAACTGCTGGGCCTCACGGGCCGGATGCAGATCCGTATCCAGGACGGCCAGCACCACTACGCGTTCGACTACAGCCTGCCCGACGCCTGCTAATCTGCTGCGCACCCTTTGTGCTGCGAGCCCGCGCCATGATCCTGATTCTGCTGCCCCACGCCGACTACGATCCCACTGAAAGCAGCCTGCCCTGGCAGGCTGCCAGGGAGGCCGGGTTCGAGGCGCAATTCGCCACGCCGCTGGGGTTTGTGGCCTACGCCGACTCGCGCCTGGTGAGCCTGGGCTTCGGCCCGCTCAATCCGCTGTTGATGACCCCGGCCGCCGACCTTGAGCGCTACCACAGCATGACCCGCGACCCGGCGTTTCTCAGCCCCCTGAACTATGCCGAAGTCGATCCGCAGGATTTCGAGGGTTTGCTGATTCCGGGCGGGCATGCCCGGGGCATGCGCAGCCTGCTGGAGTCCGAGGACGCAAGGCGCATCATCCTGGCGTTCTTCAAGGCCGATAAACCCGTGGCCGCGGTGTGTCACGGCCCCCTGGCACTGGCCCGCTGCATCGACCCCGAAAGCGGGCGTTCGGTACTCTACGGGCGCAAGGTCACCGCCCTGCTCGCCGGGCCCATGGAGCTGGCGGCCTGGATCGTCACCGCGCCGTGGCTGGGGCGCTACTACCGCACCTACGACCACAGCGTCGAGCACGAGATCAAGCAGGTACTGGCCAGCCCGGCGGACTTTCTCTCCGGCCCCTGGCTGCCCCGCCGGGACTCGGCGGCGCATCCCGAGCGCGGCTTTGTGGTGCGTGACCGCAACCTGTTGACCGCGCGCTGGCCGGGGGACTGCCACCGCTTCGCCAATGAATGGGTAACCCTCTTGCAACAGGCCCGCGAGGCCCATGCTCAGCCGGAGCAGGCCAGCCTCTGACCCGGCTTGAAGGCATGGCGGCGTGCGCCCCACACCAATATCAGGCCCGCCAGCGCCAGAGCGGCCATGGCCCAGGGAAAGGACACCGCGCCATAGCGTTGCAAGAGCAGGCCACCGACCACACCCCCGCAGGCGATTCCCAGGTTGAAGATCGTCACCAACATCGACTGGGCGACGTCCGCGCCCTCCCCGGCCACGTCCGCCACGGCGGTCTGGAGCAAGGTCGGGGCGCCGCCGAAGGTCAGGCCCCAGGCGCCAATGCCGAGCCACAGCAGCCAGGGCTGACTGGCGCCGATACCCAACAGCAGACACGCCAGGGCAAAGCCGGCGAGGCTGCACAGGGTCAGCCCGCGCAACCAGCGATCGACGCCGAGCCCGGTCAGCCAGATCCCCGCCAGAGAGGCCAGGCCGAACACCAGCAGAGCTCGATCCAGGGAAGCCGCCTGGCCCAGGGACGCCAGGAACGGCGCGATGTAGGTGTAGAGAATGTTGTGGGCCAGGATCCACACGAAGATCACCAGCAGCGCCTGGGGCAGGCCCCGGGTGAGAAAGATCCGCGCGATCGGCTGGCGCTGGTGGGCCTGCTGGCCGGGATAGTCCGGCACCGCAAGGCGCACCCAGAACCACAGCAGCAGGGCCAGCAGCGACAGCCCCCAGAAAATCTCCTGCCAATCCATCTGCGTTCCCAGCCAGGCCCCCAGGGGTACCCCCAGGCACAGGGCAATCGGCTGGCCGATCCCCACCACTGCCAGGGCCCGGCCTTGCAACTCGGGCACCACCAGACGCCGGGCATAACCGGCCAGCAGGCCCCAGACCAGCCCGGCGGCCATGCCCGCGGCGAACCGTGCGGCCAGGGTCAACAGATAGTGGGTCGACAAGGCAGTGAGGCTGTTGAACAGCAACAAGCCGCCGATGGCCAGCAACAGCAAGGGCCGGCGGCGCCAGCTGCGGGTGGCGGCGATCAACGGAATCGCCGCGGCCACCGAGCCCAGGGCATAGACACTGATCAACTGCCCGGCCAGGGCCTGACTGATGCCCAGGCCCTGGCTGATCTGCGGCAACAGCCCTGCGGGCAGTGTTTCGGTGACGATGGCGACAAAGCCGGCCAGGGTGAAGGCCAGCAACTGCCAGATCGGCAGCCGGTTGGAGGCAGCCGGGAAAGACGAAGAACCACTCATGAACAAATACTCACACAAGAAAAAAATCCCCCCCGTGTAGGAGCCGGCTTGCCGGCGAAGAGGCCCTTGAGCCCTGCATCGCCTGGGCGGACGCCTTCGCTGGCAAGCCAGCTCCTACAGCAGTCAGGTACATCGTGCAGCTCCCTGTAGGAGCCGGCTTGCCGGCGAAGAGGCCCTCGAGTCTTGCATCGCCTGGGCGGACGCCTTCGCTGGCAAGCCAGCTCCTACAGCAGTCAGGTACACCGTGCAGTTCCCTGTAGGAGCCGGCTTGCCGGCGAAGAGGCCCTTAAGCCTTGCAGCGCCTGGGCCGACGCCTTCGCTGGCAAGCCAGCTCCTACGGGGCATTCAGCCGAGGTAGGACGCGGCCATGTCCTTGTCTGCGTGCCCCCGGTCCAGGGCACGCTGAAAACGCTGGATGCCCGCCTCGGCCAGGTCCAGCCGGACTCCAACCTTGTGGGCCGCAGCCACCATCAACTCGGCATCCTTCAAGGCATTGGCCACGGTAAAGCTCGGGCTGTAGTCGCCACTGAGCATGGCCCGGGTCTTGGCCTGGAAATAACCGCTGTCCAGGGGACCGCCGCTGACCAGTTCCACCACCAGCGCCGGGTCCACCCCCAATCCCTTGGCCAGGGCCAGGCTTTCCGCCGCTCCGTGAGTCAGGGCCAGTACCCAGCTGTTGAGGGCCAGTTTCAGGCGGCTGCCCGCCCCCGGTTCTTCACCGACCCAGAGCACGCGCTTGGCGATGGCGTCGAACAGCGGCTGCAACGATGGCCGATAGGTACCGGAACCGGCCCCCAGCACCACCAGTTGCCCCTGCTCTGCCGGTTGCCGGGTGCCCAGTACCGGCACGTCATAGAAGACCAGCCCCCGGGCCTTGGCAAAACCATGCAGCTCATCGATAGCCTCCACGCCGACCGTGGCCATCTGCAGCCAGATGGCGCCGTCTTGCAGCCCCGGCGCGGCCTGTTGCATGGCCTGCAGAACGGCGGGCCCATCCTTGTTCAGGGTGATGATCACCTGCGCCCCGCGCACTGCCTCGGCGGCCTGGTCAAACACCTGGATATCCTCCGCCAACAGCGCCTGGGCCCGCTGTGGCGTGCGGTTCCAGGCGTGCACCGCAAATCCCTTGCGCCGCAGGTTGCGCGCCACCGCCGCGCCCATGATGCCGATGCCTAATACCGCGATGGTTGCTGGTTGCTTGTCCATCTGTGTTTCTCCTATGTTGATCGAATTGTGGAATGATCATTCCAATACAAGGCAAAAAAACGCCCACTCCGATAGCAACTGACTTGCCAGCGAAGGCCCCCTTGAGCCTGATAGCGCTTTGAGGGCCTCTTCGCCGGCAAGCCGGCTCCTACGGGAGGGGCTGCGCTCGGGACAGGCTGGCCAGCGCCACCTCGACCACATCCAGCAAGCGCTGGCGCCGTTCATTGGGCAGGCTGCCCTTGCCCAGCACCCGCAGCCCCTGCACGGTGCACACCACAAAACTGGCCAGGGCCCGGGGATTGTTCTGCGGATCGATCTCGCCCTGCTCCTGACCCTGGCGCAGCACCTGCTCCAGGGCGCTTTCAATGCGCTGGAAATTCTGCGCGACGATCTGCGCCACCGCCGGGTCCTGCCCGGCCATTTCCAGGGACGCATTGGCCGCCAGGCAGCCCAGGCGCCGACCATCCTCCAGCTCGTTGTCGACAATGCGCATCAGCAAACGCCGCACCCGCTCCAGCACCGGGGCCGGTGCATTCAGCAGTTCGATATTGGCGCTGGTCATCTGCTGGTAGCGCTTGAGCGCGCAGGTGTACAGGCCATGCTTGCTGTCGAACGCGTTGTACAGGCTGCTGCGGCTCAAGCCGGTGCCTTGCACCAGGTCCTGAATCGAGGTGGCCGCGTAACCGCGCTGCCAAAACACCTGCATGGCCGCATCGGCGATCTGGTCGGGGTCGAACTCCTTGGGACGCACGGCTGTTACCTTTCTGGAATGATCGTTCCAAAGACTAGAGATCAAGCCGGCAGGCGTCAACCGGCCCGGGCAAAAAAAGCGCCGGGCCGGTTCTCGGGCCTAAGAAACGGAGGTTGCCAGGGGCTTGTTCAACTCGCCGATCTTTTCCAACCGGGCCCGCACGATGTTGCGGCTGATATTGAGCAGGCGTCCGGTCTGCAGCTGGTTGCCGTGGCAATAGCGGTAGGCCTCGCGAAAGATCGTCTCTTCGATGTGCTCGTACAGGTCCGGAATGTTCTGTTCGAACAGCGCCTGCAAGGCCCGTCCCAAATCCACCGGAGCAGCCGCGGCCGGCAGTGCTGCGGCCTGGGGTGCCTGTTCCTGGCGGATGCCGGAAGAGCGCATGTCCACCAGGTGCAGGTCGCCAGGCGCCACTCGCTGCTGACGGCACACCAGCAAGGCGTGGTGAATGGCGTTTTCCAGCTCACGGATGTTGCCCGGCCAGCTGTGCTCCAGCAGCTTGCGTTCGGCCTCCTCGGTCAACGAGGCGCGGTTGTAGCCCAGGCGCTGGCAGTGTTCCTCAAGGAAGAATTCCGCCAGGGGCAGAATGTCCCCCGGGCGTTCGCGCAGTGGTGGCAGGCGGATGGTCGCCACGTGCAGGCGGTAGAACAGGTCTTCGCGAAAGTGCCCGGCCACCACCGCATCCGCGAGGTTGACGTTGGTGGCCGCCACCAGCCGCACATTGATCGGAATCGGCGTGCGCGAACCCAGGCGCACCACTTCCCGCTCCTGCAACACCCGTAGCAGCTTGACCTGCATGTTCAACGGCAGGTCGCCGATCTCGTCAAGGAACAAGGTGCCGCCGTTGGCCGCTTCGAACCAGCCGGCCTTATGGGTGGTGGCGCCGGTAAAGGCGCCTTTTTCATGGCCGAACAGTTCACTTTCCACCAGGGATTCGGCAAAGGCCCCGCAGTTCACCGCGACAAAGGGCTCACGCCCGCGGCGGCTCAAATGATGGATGTGCCGTGCCACCAGCTCCTTGCCGGTGCCGGTCTCGCCAATGATCAAGGTATTGGCCTCACTGGGGGCCAGACGCTCGATGCGACTGAGCAGTTCCTGGGAGCGCGGGTCCTTGAACACCAGAACGGTGGCCCGTACCGACTTGGTCAATTCGCGGGCGTGTGGATGAGTGATCAGCGACATGGTGCATTCCTGGCAGTAAAAGCGCGGGTTCAATAGTGCACGAAGATATTTAGACTAAATAATTATTAATTAATCTTTATATATTCCATTTGTGAATATGCCTGATCACTGCTCCTGGCCTGCTGCTGGAGCAGCAATCGGCCAGCACCCAGCTGTTCGCCGATCAGCAACAGAGGTCTGCGACGAGCCTGCCCGACTCTTGCGAAACCCTTGCCCTGCAAGGCCTGCAGCGATTTTTCCGCACCCTGGCATGCAATCTGCTCTCTCCCTGCCAACACCGGCCCCTACGCCGCAGCAACCAATACCGAGCCCTGTAGGAGCTGACTTGCCAGCGAAGGCGTCCGCAAGAGCGACGCAAGGCTCAAGGGCCTCTTCGCCGGCAAGCCGGCTCCTACAGAAACACCGCGACATCCGCCGTAGGAGCTGGCTTGCCAGCGAAGGCGTCCGCAAAGGCAACACAAGACTCAAGGGCCTCTTCGCCGGCAAGCCGGCTCCTACAGGAAACACCGCGACATCCGCCGTAGGAGCTGGCTTGCCAGCGAAGGCGTCCGCAAAGGCAACACAAGACTCAAGGGCCTCTTCGCCGGCAAGCCGGCTCCTACAGGAAACACCGCCACACCCCGTAGGAGCTGGCTTGCCAGCGAAGGCGTCCGCAAGGGCAACGCAAGGCCCAAGGGCCCAGACCGAGATTCGCTCGGGCGATGACGGCAAACATTTTTAGGGAGAGTGCAATGCAAGCTTTATGGCGCAACACCCTGGCCGCATTGGCCGCACTGCTGGTCAGTGTCACCGCCCTGGCCAATCCGGCCCCTGAGTCGGTGAAGATCGCCATCGTCGCCTTTACCCAAGGCGGCAAGCCGGTGTTCGGCGGCATCGCCGGGCGGGTCATCGAGGACGGCTGGCTGGAGCAGCAATTGAGCCAGCGCGGCATCAAGCTGCAGTGGATCGCCCTGCCCCATGCCGGCGCCGGGCCGCAGATCAACGAAGGCTTCAGCAACAACAGCATCGACTTCGCCGTGCGCGGCGACCTGCCCTCGGTAATCGCCGGTGCCGGCGGCGTACCCGGCAAGCTGATCGTGCCCGGCGGCAGCGGCAACAATATCTATCTGGTGGTGCCGACGAACTCCACGGCCAAGAGCATCGAGGACCTCAAGGGCCAGCGCCTGGCCCTGCATCGCGGCCGGCCCTGGGAGTTTGCCTTCAGCAACTTCCTGGCCAGCAAGGGCCTGAAGCTCGACGACTTCAAGATCGCCAACCTCAACCCCCAGGTCGGCGCAGCCGCGGTGTCCGCCGGCAAGGTCGACGCTGCGGTGCTGCTCAGCGAGGCCTATGCCCTGGAAGACAAGCGCGTGGGCAAGATCATCTGGTCCACCAAGCAAGGGGCCAATGACTGGCGGCTGATCTCCGACCTGTGGGGCACCGACAGTTTCATCGAGCAGCACCCGGAGGTGACCCAACTGCTGGCCACTGCCTGGGTCAAGGCCGCCTGGTGGATTTCCCAGGAACAGAACCAGGACGCCTATTACCAGCTGTCCTCCCGCGCTGGTACCGCCGAGAGCGTGCTGCGCCGCGACGACCAGGGCGATCCGGTGGCCTGGAAAGAGCGCTGGGCGCCGAAAAGCGACCAGCAGCTCAAGGCCCACTACCAGGCACTGAGCGACTACGCCCTGGCCAACCAACTGATCCGCACGCCCTACGACATCGCCCCGGCCCTGGCCACCGGTTTCACCAACCAGGCCCTGATCGACCTGCACCTGAGCGATTACTGGCCCGCCCTGCGCGGCCAGGTCGCCACCCATCCTTGAACCCTGAACGCGAGTCTGATTGATGAAACTGTCCGCAAAATTCACCTTTGGCCTGAGTGTCCTGGCGGTCTCGCTGACAGCCATGGCCGGCCCGACCTACGCCCCCAAACCCGATCCGCAGCAGGGCGACGGCCGGGTCTCGGCCTTCTACACCTGGCAGGACGCGATTCCCGCCACCCCGGGCAAGCTGCTGCGCAGCGAGCCCCTGGAAGCCACCCTGAGCCTGCCCAACGCCGCCAGCGCGCAACGGATTCTCTATACCTCCACCGATGGCATCGACGGCAAGACCCCGGTGGTGGTCTCCGGCACCCTGTTCCTGCCCAAGGGCAAGGCCCCTACCGGCGGCTGGCCGGTGGCTTCCTGGGGCCACGGCACGGTGGGCGTGGCGGATGTCTGCGCGCCGTCCTGGCAGGGCCGCTCCTACCGTGACGTGCAGTACCTGAGCCGCTGGCTGGATGAAGGTTTCGCCATTGTCGCCACCGACTACCAGGGCCTGGGCGTGCCCGGCGGCCATCCGCTGCTGAACAACCGCATGGCCGCCTACGGCATTCTCGACGCCGCCAAAGCCGTGGTCGCCGGGGTGCCCGAGCTGGCCAACAAGGTGCTGATCGTCGGCCAGTCCCAGGGCGGTGCCGGGGCCTTCGCCTCGGCCGCCTATGCCGCCACCTACGCCCCGGAGCTGGGGGTCAAGGGCAGCATTGGCACCGGGGTGATCTACACCATCGGCGCGAAGAACGTCGGCGAGCAGGACCCGAACAAGGTCGACGCCTCCCTGGCCTACGGTTTCTACACCCTGCTGGCCGCCCAGCAGTACGACCCCAGCATCAACCCCAAGGACTTCTACACCGACAAGGCCCTGCCGCTGTTCGAACAGGCCCGCACCAGCTGCCTGGCATCCCTGGTCAGCGACGTGGTGGGAGTCGGGCTGACCCCGGCCAACGCCAAGAAGGACTACCAGGGCAATCAACTGGCGGCCTGGCAGCAGCAGGTGTCCTACCCGACCCTGAAGACCGCGCAGCCGGTGTTCATCGGCACCGGCGCCGAGGACAAGACCCCGGCCGCCACCACCCAGGTGGCCCTGATGCAGGACGCCTGCAAGGCCGGCTCGGTGGTCGAGGGCCACCTGTACAAGGGCCTGGGCCACAGCGAAACGGTGAATGCCTCCCTCAAGGACTCGGTGCCCTTCGCCCACAAGGTGATCAACGATCAGCCCATCACCCCCGTCTGCAACCCCAGCGTGCAATAACCCGGAGCCCCATCCATGAGCATTGAATTCTTCACCCGCCTGCCGTTGCACGGCGAGACCCAGTTTCTTCCCGGCGACCCACGCAACCGCGGCGACTGGCACCGTGGCGGCCCCAGCACCGGCGCCGTCTCAGGCTTCAGCGTCGGCGACCACTTCACCTACATCGACTACCTCGGGCAGATTGCCAAGGCCGCGGAAATCAACGGTTTCGGCGGCGCGCTGATGGTCAACGCACCGTCCGGCGAAGAGCCCTGGACCGTCTGCTCGCTGCTGGCCCGGGAAACCCGCAGCCTGAAGTTCGTCACCGCTTTCCAGCCCTACCACTACACGCCCTGGGTCGCGGTACAGCAGGCCGCCACCTACCAGCGCGCCACCGGCAACCGCCTGGTGTGGAACATCATCAATGGCGGCTCGGACGCGATTCAGCGCCAGGTCGGCGACTTCAGCGACCACGATGAGCGCTATGCCCGTGCCAGCGAGTTCATGGACCTGGTCAAGGGCTACTGGCACAACGAGAACTTTCACTACCAGGGGCGCTTCTACCGCGCCGAAGGCGGTGGCCTGCGCGGGCCCTTGAAGAAGGCCGAACTGCCGCTGATCTGCACCGCCGGCTCGTCGATTGCGGCCCGGGAGTTCGCCGCCAAGCATGCCGACTTCTACCTGATGCGCGCCGAACACCCGGACGAGATCGCCGCGCTGATCGCCGACATCCGTGAGCGGGCCTTGCAGTACGGGCGCAGCGACATCCGCTTCGGCCTGTCGATCGACGTCATCACCCGGGAGACCGAAGAGCTGGCGCGCACCGAGGCCAAGCGCTTCTTCGACGAAGGCATCGCCAAGGGCGCGGTCAAGGCCGTGGCCGCCCATGCCGGGCTGCGCACCGCGCGCAAGCTCAGCTACGAGAACGGCTTCGCGCAGAAGAACGAGACCCAGAGCTTCGACGACTTCTTCATCCACCCCAATGTCTGGACCGGCTTCGGCTACATCGGCATTCCCCCGGGCTGCGCCCTGGTGGGCAGCTACGAAAACGTCGTGGCGCGCATCCGCGAGTACCACGCCATCGGCATCGATCTGTTCTTCCTCGCCGGCTACCCGCACCTGGAGGAGGCCTACCGCCTGGGCGAGCACATCCTGCCGCACTTTCGCGGCGAACGCGCCGCCTTGAGCCGCCAACCGCAAGCGCCGCTGGAGCTGCGCAGCGCCAACGGCCCGGCCGGAGCCTGATGCCATGAGCCAGGACCCCTCCGGTTTCAGCCGTCGCAGCTTTTTGAGTCACAGTGCCTTGTTCGGTGGCGGCCTGCTGCTGGGCAGCGGCCTGCTGGCCGGCTGCGGTGCCGAAAGCTCCAGCGGCACAGGCAGCGTGGCCGCCGCCAGCAACTCGCCGCGCTACGGCGGTCGCCTGCGCCTGGGCATCCTCGATGGCAACCAGAGCGGCAACCTGGACGCCCACAAACCCATCGGCAGCGGCATCGTCCGCGGCTTTGCGCTGTACAGCAAACTCTGGGAATGGGACGAACAGATGCAACCGCGCCTGGCCCTGGCGGAGTTCGCCGAACCCAATGCCGATGCCAGCAGCTGGACCCTGCGCCTGCGCCAGGGCCTGGAATTCCACCACGGCAAGAGCATTGATGCCGATGACCTGATCTTCTCCATCCGCCGCCTCACCGACCCGCAGCTGGCCTCGCCCTATGCGGCGCTGCTGCACTGGGTCGACCGCGACAACCTGGTGAAGCTCGACGAACGCACCGTGCGCCTGAGCTTTCGCCAGGGCCGCAGCTACATGCCCCTGGCGGAAACCTGGGTCAACTTCGGTGGCATCGTCCCTGTGGACTACCACCCGGTGACCAACCCGGTGGGCGCCGGCCCCTACAAGCTGAAAAGCTTCACCCCGGGCCAGCGCTCGCTGTTCACCCGCTTCGACAACTACTACAAGGACGGCCAGCCCTACGCCGACGAACTGGAGATCATCGACTTCAAGGACCAGGTGGCGCGCCTGGCCGCCCTGCGCTCCGGGCAGATCGACATGGCCAACGTAATGCCCACCGAACAGCTGCAGGTGCTGCAACGGGACCCACGGGTACGGCTGTTGAAATCGGTGACCGGCAACTGGCTGTCCTTCGACATGAACCTGGACAAGCCACCCTTCAACGACCCAAGGGTGCGTGAGGCATTCCGCCTGCTGGCCGACCGCGAGGAACTGGTACGCCGCGCCCTCAATGGCCAGGGCCGGGTGGCCAACGACCTCTACGCCCCCAGCGACCCGACCTTCAACCACAGCCTGGGCCCGCGCCCCCACGACCCACAGCGCGCGGCGCAACTGCTCAAGGACGCCGGGCAAGAGAACCTGGAGCTGGAACTGGTGACCACCCCCGGGCCGGGCCTGACCTCGGCCCTGGTGCTGGCGGAACAGGCCAAGCGCATTGGCGTGACCCTCAAGGTTCGCCAGGTGGACCTGGCGACCTTCCAGGGCCCGCAGCGCGACGACTGGACCCTGAGCACCGGCGGCAGCATCGGTGCGCCGTTCCTGGCCAGCGCCATCCACACCGACGCGCCGTTTGCCGTGTCCAACAAGACCCACTTCAACGACCCGCAGTTCGCCGAAGTGTTTCTTGCCGCCATGGCCCAGCCCGACCTGCAACGGCGCACGGCCCTGGTGCACCAGGCGCAGCAGATCCAGTACGAGCGTGGCGGCCTGCTGATCTGGGGCTATGCCGACCTGCTGGACAGCGTCTCCACCCGCGTCGGCGGTGCCCACGAAGAACAATCGCTGTTCAGCACCTGGCGTTTCGAAAGGTTGTGGCTCAACCCCAACGCCTGACCCCGTAGGAGCTGGCTTGCCAGCGAAAGCGCCCGCAAGAGCACCGCCAACCTCAAGGCCCTCTTCGCCGGCAAGCCGGCTCCTACAAGGAACCACCGGAATCGCCACACAACCCGTAGGAGCTGGCTTGCCAGCGAAGGCGCCCGCAAGAGCACCGCCAACCTCAAGGCCCTCTTCGCCGGCAAGCCGGCTCCTACAAGGAACCACCGCACCACCACACAACCCGTAGGAGCTGGCTTGCCAGCGAAGGCGTCCGCAAGAGCACCGCGAGCCTCAAGGTCCTCTTCGCCGGCAAGCCGGCGCCTACAGAACATTCATACGATTCAATATGAGGCTCATGTGCCATGCCCTCCAACGCCTTCGCTCGCCCCGCATTCGGCCCGGCTCTGGCCGTAGTGATGCTTTCACCCCTGGCATCGCCGCTGTGCGCCGCCGATACCCAGCTGCAAACCGTCACCGTCCAGGCCAGCAGCCAGCCCGACGACGATGCCCTGCCCACCCGGCCAGCGACCTCGGTGTATGGCGGCACCGAGACCAAAATCATCGACACCCCGCGCTCGGTGACCCAGATCAACGCCGAACAACTGGCCAACGACCCGATCCGCAGCGCCGACGACCTGGTCAAGTACGCCCCGGGCATCACCCGCGGTGGCGGGCAGAACGCCGGTATCGCCCCGCAGTTCCGCGCCCAGGGCTCGGAGGTATTCCAGGACGGCCAGCGCGCCTACGGCGTGCGCCATCCGGCCAACTTCAACGCCTACGAGGGGGCGGACATCGTCGCCGGCCCCTCCTCGGTGACCTACGGTTCGGTGTCCGGCAGCGGTGGCTACGTCAACTACCTGAGCAAGAAGCCCAACTTCAGCGCATTCAAGACCCGCCTCAGCGGCGAGCTCGGCGCCTGGGTGCCGGACGGCCAGTCCCGGGATTCGCGCAAGTTCAGCATCGACAACACCGGCCCCCTGAGCGATCAGCTGGCCTACCGGGTGAGCATCAGCAAACAGCGCCAGCAGGACTACTACGACAACGTCGACAACAATTTCGACGCCTTCTACGGCGCCCTGGCCTGGCGCAACGACAACCTGCGGGTGGACTGGAACGCCAGCTACGACAACTACTACGACTACAACATCACCCATGGCTGGAACCGCGCCACCCAGCAACTGGTGGACAGCGGCAAGTACTACGCCGGGCGCGCCACGCCGATCATCCAGAATGGCAACAGCCTGTGGTCGCCGGTGCTGGCCTCGGGCGCGGCCAATGCCCCGACCTTGGGCTGGGTGCAGCGCCAGCGCAACGCCCAGGGTCAGTACAGCGTGGTCGATGGCAGCTTCCAGGCGGCCTCGCCCAACACCCAGGCCAGCCCCGGCACTCTGCGTGGCTGGGTGTATGACCCGAGCCTGGCGGGCAACGGCCTGAGTTCCCTGTCGCCCCAGGCCGGCCAGCGCCGCGAGGACCAGAACAGCTCGCGGCGCTTCACCACCCAGTTGCGGGTCGAAGCCGATCTGTCACCGACCATCACCCTGGCCAACAGCACCTTCTACCAGCGCTCCAGGGACCTGACCGACGCCGTCGGCGCCTTCCAGGTGCAGTCCAGGGACAACCTGCTGGATAACCGTTTCGAGTTCCGTTCAGGCAATGAAACCCGGCTCGGCAACCTGACCCTGCGGGACGACAGCAACAGCGGGCTGATCTACCGCCGCGAGTTCAACCAGTCGATCGCTGCCAACAACCACTTCGGCTCCACCATCAACGCCTACGACCTGACCCAGGACCCTTCCGGCAAGAACCCCGGCGACCTGCTGGGGCTCACCGGCAGCAACCCCGCCGGCGGCAACGGCGCCTGGATCGGCCAGCCCGGGGTGCCCCAGTACTCCAACTATTACGGCTGGCTCAACCTGGGGGCCATGTACCCCGCCGGCCACGGCCTGTACGCCGAATCCCTGGCGCCCTACACCGCCGAAAGCACCTGGACCACCAAGACCCTGTTCAGCCAGCACAACCTGCGCCTGGGCGACCGGGTGGGCCTGAACATCGGCGCCAGCCGCAGCTGGATCGACGCCGAGATCGACAACCCCTTCGTCCTCAAAGGTGGCAACGACCAGCGCGACAGCCACAACTACCGGCTGTTCGCCTTCCAGGTCAGCCCCTACGTCAAACCCACCGAAAACAGCACCCTGTACTACACCTTCGACCGCTCCCTGGCGGTCAACACCGGGTTCTTCTCCAACGGCCTGGGCTGGGGCAGCGGCAGTGGCGCCAACCAGCTCAACCCCCTGGCCTTCCAGAGCCTCAGCGTGCTGCATGAACTGGGGCTGAAGGTCGAAGCCGTGCCCGACCAGCTGTTCATGACCCTGGCCACCTTCAAGCAGGCCCGGGACCAGTCCCCGGACAGCAACAACAACATCGCCCGGCTGATCATCAAGGGCACCGAGGCCACCCTGCGCTACCAGCCAGACCTGCACCTGCGCAGCGGCCTGAACCTGTCCAGACTCAGCGCCTACAACGAATTCACCTCCCAGGCCGGCTTCGCTTCCGCCGGGTTCATCGCCGACAACGGTACGGTTTTCGGTGACAACAACAGCCTCAACCGGCGCCCGTCCGGACGCTTCGACGCGGTGCAGATCCCCGAATACACCGCCAGCGGCTACCTCGACTACCGCTTCGACTCGGGCTTTGGCGCCGAACTCTCCGGCTGGTGGACCAGCAGCTGGTACCTGAACCTGAGCAAGACGGTGAAGATCCCCGACGAATACAACCTCGACCTGGCCCTCTACTACCGCCAGCCCCAGTGGAGCAGCACCTTGCGCGTGCTCAACCTGACCAACGAGCTGAACTTCGTCAGCGGCCTGGCCGGCTCCACCAACACCTTCCTGCAGCCGATGCCCGGACGCACCGTGCTGGCCCAGGTGGATTACCGCTTCTAACCCCCTCTTTCCACACGCGCCCCCCCAGGAAACGCCCCCTATGAGCATCGAATTCGTCGGCATGATCTTCCCCCGCCAATGGTCCGAAACCCGCGGCATCCGCAGCCCGGACTTCGACCTGGCATTCATCCGCGAGCACGCCCGCGCCCATGAACACGCCGGCTTCGACCGGGTACTGATCGCCAGCGGCCCGGGCAGCGCCGACAGCCTGCAGATCGCCACCTATGCCGCGGCCCACACCGAGCGCCTGGGCTTCATGATCGCCCACCGCCCGGCCCTCAGCGCCCCCACCGTGGCCGCCCGGGCCTTTGCCACCCTGGACCACACCACCGGTGGCGGGCGCATCCGCCTGCATGCCATTACCGGCATCACCGCCGAGCCCCAGGAAGGCGACACCCTGCTGGACAAGACCGAACGCTACAAGCGCACCGACGAATACCTGGAGATCGTCCGGCGCACCTGGACTGCCGAGGAACCCTTCGACTTCGAAGGCCGCTACTTCAACATCAAGGGCGCCTTCTCCCCGGTAAAACCCCTGCAACAACCGCACATTCCGATTTCCTTCGGCGGCTCCTCCGACATCGCCTACCAGATCGCGGTCAAGCACGCCGACCTCTATGCCCTGTGGGGCGAACCCCTGGACGGGGTTGCCGAACAGATCGGCAAACTGAAGGCTGCCGCCAGCGCCGCCGGAGTGAGCGCGCCCAGGGTCAGCCTCTCGGTGCGGCTGATCCTGGGGGCTACCGAAGAGTTGGCCTGGCAACGGGCCGAACAGATCCTCGCGCAGATCCAGGCCAACCCGCAGTTCGCCGCTGGCAGCCCCTGGCAGAAGCGCCTCAAGGGCACCGGTTCCGAACGCCTGCTGGCGGCGGCGGCCCGCGGCGACCGCCACGACCGCGCCCTGTGGATGCCCACCGCCACGGCCGTGGGCGCCTACGGAGACACCACCGCCCTGGTCGGCACCCCCGAGACCGTGGCCCAGGCCCTGCTGGACTATGTCGACCTTGGCGTCAGCACCTTCCTCAACCGGGGTTACGACCCGTATTACGACACCGTCGACTATGGCCGCTGGATCATCCCTGCCGTCCGCGCGGCCGCCGCCCGCCGCTCCCCCGCGCCC
>NZ_JAAARL010000022.1:0-119010 GCF_009908205.1 Pseudomonas sp. Fl5BN2
CGGGCGCTTTCGCCGGCAAGCCGGCTCCTACGAGCGTGGAGTGAAGCCTCGTGTAGGAGCTGGCTTGCCAGCGAACCGTGCGCTGCGCAGTGTCAGGCCGGGCGCTTTCGCCGGCAAGCCGGCTCCTACGAGCGTGGAGTGAAGCCTCGTGTAGGAGCTGGCTTGCCAGCGAACCGCGTGCCGCGCAGTGTCAGGCCGGGCGCTTTCGCCGGCAAGTCGGCTCCTGCGGCGGTCGCCTCAGAACCAGGCGTCCTGCATTGCCAGGCAGGTATCATCCCGCGCCTCCAGCAGCGTCAGTTCATGCTGGCATCCCGGCACCTCCCAGGTCAGGAAATAGCGCGCGGCCTGCAGCTTGCCCCGATAAAAATCCCGATCCCCGGCATCGCCCCGCGCCAGTCCTTCCTCGGCCTTGATGGCTTGTTCCAGCCAGCGCCAGCCAATTACCGTGTGGCCGAACGCCTTGAGATACAACGCCGAGTTGGCCAGGGTCGGCGTGACCTTGCCGCTGGCCAGGTCTCCCAGCAGCCCCAGAGTCACGCTCTGCAGGCGTGTCAGCAGTTGCTCCAGCGGCATGCGCAGGGCGTTCAGGGATTCATGTGCCTGGGCCCGGGCCCCGGTTTCGGCGATCAGGCGGACCAGGCGCTTGAGCCCGGCACCGCCGTTCTGCGCCAGTTTTCGTCCCAGCAGGTCCAGGGACTGGATGCCGTGGGTGCCTTCGTGGATCGGGTTCAGGCGGTTGTCACGGTAGTACTGCTCCACCGGGTATTCCCGGGTATAGCCGTGGCCGCCGAGGATCTGGATCGCCAGCTCGTTGGCCTTGAGGCAGAACTCCGAGGGCCAGGACTTGACGATCGGGGTCAACAAGTCCAGCAGTTCGTGGGCCTGCTGGCGTTCGGCCTCAGTGCCCAGGGTGGTGGTGTCATCGAACAGCCGCGCCGCGTACAGCCCCAGGTCGAAGGCACCTTCTACATAAGCCTTCTGGGTCAGCAGCATGCGCCGCACATCGGCATGCTGGATGATCGACACCGGCGCAGTGCTCGGGTCCTTGCTGTCCGGCAGGCGGCCTTGCGGGCGTTCACGGGCATATTCCAGTGAATACAGGTAACCGGCGTAGCCGAGCATCACCGCGCCCATGCCGACGCCGATCCGCGCCTCATTCATCATCTGGAACATGTAGCTCAGGCCCTGGTGCGGCTTGCCCACCAGATAGCCTACGCAATGCCCGTTATCGCCGAAGTTCAGCGCGGTGGAGGTGGTGCCGCGCCAGCCCATCTTGTGGAACAGCCCGGCCAGCAGGACGTCGTTGCGCGGACCCAGGCTGCCGTCGTCGTTGACCAGGAACTTGGGCACGATGAACAGCGAGATACCCTTCACCCCGGGTGGCGCATCCGGCAGCTTGGCCAGGACCATGTGCACGATGTTCTCCGACAGAGAGTGGTCGCCGCCGGAGATGAAGATCTTGTTGCCCTTGATCCGGTAGCTACCGTCGGCGGCCGGTTCGGCGCGGGTGCGGATATCCGACAGCGACGAGCCCGCGTGGGGTTCGGTCAGGGCCATGGTGCCGAAGAAGCGACCGTCGATCATCGGTTGCAGGAAGCGCTGCTGCTCCTCGCTGCCGAAGCTTTCGATCAGGTTGGCGGCGCCCATGGTCAGGAACGGATAGGAAGTCGTCGCCGCGTTGGCCGCCTGGAAGTGGGCGAAGCAGGCCTGGGACAGCAGGGTTGGCAGCTGCATGCCGCCGGCCTCGAAACTGCGGGCGGCGTTGAGGAAGCCGGCTTCGAGAAAGGCATCCACCGCCGGTTTGACCTCGGGGATCAACACCGCCTGGCCGTCTTCGTAACGGGGTTCGTGTTCATCGCCCTTGCGGTTGTGCGGGGCGAAGAATTTCTCGGCGATGCTGCGGGCGGTGCCCAGGGCTGCATCGAAGGTTTCCCGGTTGTGTTCGGCAAACCGCTCGCGCTGGGTCAGGCCCTCGGCATCGAGTACCTCATACAGTTCAAAGGCCAGATTGCGGGAACTGAGCAAGGTCTCGGACATGGCGGCTTACCTGTGGATTGGGGAGTGGGCCGAGTCTAGGCGGGTGAATAAAGGCTGGATAGCAAGATTGATCGCGGTGATGCAGAGCCCAAAAAACCTCGGTAGGAGCTGGCTTGTGTAGGAGCTGGCTTGGCAGCGAACCATGCGCCGCGGTGTGTCAGGACGGGCGCTTTCGCCGGCAAGCCGGCTCCTACGGGTGTGGAATGGCGCCTTGTGTAGGAGCTGGCTTGCCAGCGAAGGCGTCATGGGGGGCGATGCAGGGCGCGGGCAAAAAAAATGGGCGCCGGTGAGGGCGCCCATCGATGCAGCCTGGCCTTCGGCGATCAGCCGATGGTCATCAGGCTGGCGTTGCCGCCGGCTGCTGCAGTGTTGACGCTCAGGGCGCGTTCGATCACCAGGCGCTCCAGGGCAATCGCGGTCTCGCCCTGGGACAGGCCCTGGACGCCGACGATGGCACCGGCACGCTGGGCCACTTGCTGGCAAACGCCGCGCAGCTGGTCAGAGTCGCCGTGGTGCAGGACCGCGTCGAACACCACGTCATCCTTGGTCCAATCCGCCACCCGTTGGATGCGCGCTTGCACATCCTTCGGCAGACGGGCGAACAGCGCCTTGCTCAGATCGCTTTCCGGCCACACCGCCGAACCGCCAACGGCCAGGACCGCTGCCAGTTGGGTCAGCAGGTCGCTTTCGATTTCCGCCAGGCACAGCACGTGCTCGCGAGGCAGGATGGCGTAGCTGTTGCGCTCGCCGGTCGGGCCGTTCAGCTGGCGGGTGATGCCGCTTTGCGACTGCCCGGCGAACTGTTTGCACAGGCTCGCCAGTTCCGCCAGCTTGCTGCTCTCGGCCCAGGCTTGCAGGGCATTGAGCGGCTTGCTCAGGACTTCCCGCAGGCGCAGGTCCGGAGCGTTGGCAGCATCGGCCCGAACGAAGGACTGCTCGATGGCATCCACCGGGCGGGTCGACAGCAGGCGGTACAGGTACAGCGGGCCACCGGCTTTCGGGCCGGTGCCCGACAGGCCTTCGCCGCCGAACGGCTGCACGCCGACCACGGCACCGACGATGTTGCGGTTGACGTAGACGTTGCCGGCATGGACGTTGTCCACCACCTTGGCGATGGTTTCATCGATGCGGGTGTGCACACCCAGGGTCAGGCCGTAGCCGGACGCGTTGATCTGGGCGATCAACTGGTCGATTTCCTTGCGCTTGTAGCGCACCACGTGCAGCACCGGACCGAAGATCTCGCGTTGCAGCTCGTCGAAGCTTTCCAGCTCGATCAGGGTCGGCATGACAAAGGTGCCGCGCTTGCATTCTTCGCTGTCGGCGATAGCCATCTGGTACACGTTGCGACCTTTGTCGCGCATGGCCTGGATGTGCTTCTCGATGCCAGCCTTGGCTTCGGCGTCGATCACCGGGCCGATATCCACCGACAGGCGCTCCGGGTTGCCCAGGCGGTTTTCGGCCATGGCGCCCTTGAGCATTTCGATCACGCGGTCGGCGGAGTCTTCCTGCAGGCACAGCACGCGCAGGGCAGAGCAACGTTGGCCGGCGCTGTCGAAGGCCGAGGAGACCACGTCGATGACCACTTGTTCGGTCAGCGCCGAGGAGTCGACGATCATTGCGTTCTGGCCACCGGTTTCGGCGATCAGCGGGATCGGTCGGCCATGGTTGTCCAGGCGTCCGGCGATGTTGCGTTGCAGCAAGCGGGCGACTTCGGTGGAGCCGGTGAACATCACGCCTTTGACGCGCTCGTCACCTACCAGGCGGGCACCGACGCTTTCGCCCTGGCCCGGCAGCAGTTGCAGCACGCCTTGAGGAATCCCGGCTTCCAGCAGCAGGCGCACGGCCTGGGCGGCGACCAGTGGAGTCTGTTCGGCGGGTTTGGCCAGTACCGGGTTCCCGGCGGCCAGGGCTGCGGCGACTTGGCCGCTGAAGATCGCCAGCGGGAAGTTCCACGGGCTGATGCACACCACAGGCCCCAGCGGACGGTGAGCGTCGTTGCTGAAGTCATTGCGTGCCTGCACCGCGTAGTAGCGCAGGAAGTCCACGGCTTCGCGCACTTCGGCGATGGCGTTGGCGAAGGTCTTGCCGGCTTCGCGGGCCAACAGGCCCATCAGAGGCTGGATCTCGCCTTCCATCAGGTCGGCGGCACGTTCGAGGATCGCGGCACGTTCGGCCGGCGGTGTGGCCTGCCAGATCGGTGCGGCGTTGAGGGCGCACTGGATCGCGTTGTCGACGTCTTCGACCGTGGCTTCCTGGACGTGGCCCACCACGTCGCGATGGTCGGAAGGGTTGAGGACTGGAGCCGGGGTTTCACTGCTGGAAGCACAGCCGAGCATCGGCGCGGCTTTCCAGTTGTTGTGCGCGGTGGCCAGCAATGCGCAGGACAGCGACGCCAGGCGGTGTTCGTTAGCCATGTCGATGCCGGCCGAGTTGGCGCGTTCGGCACCATACAAGTCACGCGGCAGTGCAATGCGCGGATGTGGCAGGCCGAGGCCGCCTTCCAGGGTGGCCATCTGCTCGATCTGGCTCACCGGATCGGCCACCAACTCTTGAATCGAGATCGACTGATCGGCGATGCGGTTGACGAACGAGGTGTTGGCGCCGTTTTCCAGCAGGCGGCGAACCAGGTAGGCCAGCAGGGTTTCGTGGGTGCCCACCGGGGCGTACACGCGGCACGGACGGTTCAGCTTGCCCTCGGCAACCTTGCCCACCACTTGCTCGTACAGCGGTTCGCCCATGCCGTGCAGGCACTGGAACTCGTACTGGCCGGGGTAATAGTTCTGACCGGCAATGTGGTAGATCGCCGACAGGGTATGGGCGTTGTGGGTGGCGAACTGCGGATAGATAACTTCCGGCACCGACAGCAGCTTGCGTGCGCAGGCGATGTAGGACACGTCGGTGTACACCTTGCGGGTGTACACCGGATAGCCTTCCAGGCCTTCGACCTGGGCGCGCTTGATTTCGCTGTCCCAGTAGGCGCCCTTCACCAGGCGGATCATCAGGCGGTGGCGGCTGCGGCGCGCCAGGTCGATGACGTAGTCGATCACGTACGGGCAGCGCTTCTGGTAAGCCTGGATCACGAAACCGATACCGTTCCAACCGGTCAGTTGCGGCTCGAAGCACAGGCGCTCCAGCAGATCCAGGGACAGCTCCAGGCGGTCGGCTTCCTCGGCGTCGATGTTCAGGCCGATATCGTATTGCTTGGCCAGCAGGGTCAGCGACAGCAGGCGCGGGTACAGCTCGTCCATCACGCGCTCGTACTGGGCGCGGCTGTAGCGCGGGTGCAGGGCCGAGAGCTTGATCGAGATGCCCGGGCCTTCATAGATGCCGCGACCGTGGGAAGCCTTGCCGATCGAGTGGATGGCCTGCTCGTAGGAGGCGAGGTATTTCTGTGCGTCGTGCTCGGTCAGTGCCGCTTCGCCGAGCATGTCGTAGGAGTAGCGGAAGCCCTTGGCTTCGAACTTGCTGGCATTGGCCAGGGCTTCGGCGATGGTTTCGCCGGTGACGAACTGTTCGCCCATCAGGCGCATGGCCATGTCGACGCCCTTGCGGATCATCGGCTCGCCGCTCTTGCCGATGATGCGGCTCAGGGACGACGTCAGGCCGGCCTCGTTGTGGGTCGACACCAGCTTGCCGGTGAGCAACAGGCCCCAGGTCGCGGCGTTGACGAACAGCGACGGGCTGTTGCCCAGGTGCGGCTGCCAGTTGCCGGTGCTGATCTTGTCGCGGATCAGCGCGTCACGGGTGCCTTTGTCCGGGATGCGCAGCAGCGCTTCGGCCAGGCACATCAGCGCCACGCCTTCCTGGGACGACAGGGAGAATTCCTGCAGCAGGCCCTGGACGATACCGGCACGGCCGCCGGCGCTCTTCTGGTTGCGCAGCTTCTCGGCGATCGAGGAGGCCAGCTTGTTGGTGGCTTCGGCGGTTTCGGCCGGCAGGCGTGCCTGCTCCAGCAGCATCGGCACCACTTCCGGTTCCGGACGACGGTAAGCGGCAGTGATCGAGGCGCGCAGCACCGATTGCGGGAGGATGCTCTCGGCGAATTCGAGGAAGCACTGATGAGCGTGATCAGTGTGCACGTCGCCAGCATCTTCGCCTTCTTTGGCGGTGACACTGCTCAGCTCGGTCAGGGTTGCACCACCCTCGAGTTTTTCCAGGTAATTGAAAATCGCCTGCTTGATCAGCCAGTGCGGCGTACGATCGATCGAGGCCGCGGCGGCCTTGAGGCGCTCGCGGGTTGGGTCGTCGAGTTTGACCCCGAGGGTGGTGGTAGCCATATTTTTATCCTCATGTTTGCCACGCACGTGTGGCATCAGCTGGCGGCAAGATTATCCGTGCGCCGAAATAGGTGCAACCGGGTGCAACCCATTTTCAGTCGGAAAAATAGACAGCTTGTCAGGAATAAATTTCCTGCTGGGAGCTGCTTGCGTCCATATGGTGCATTTGCTTCTGAAAAAGCCGTTGCTTGCCCCAAAAAGGAGCAAAAGCGTCGTCAAAGGTGGATTAATCGACAAGGTGCAACTGATTCACCTCAAATTGGTTGCACCTTGTTCATTTTGTTGAATAGGATTCGCGCCCAAGGTGCAACCGTTCTTTCGGAGCGGTTCATCGGCTGATGGCTTTCCTGGGGAAACATCAGTCATAAATGCGCGGCCCACCTGATCGTCTCCCAAGCGTCATCGTTTGACGGCGGGTGGCAATGGCCGCCGCACCATAAAAACAAAGCCAGGGCGTAACTCAATGAGTGCAAGCAATCCAACCCTGATCACCTTCGTGATCTACATCGCGGCAATGGTGCTGATCGGCTTCATGGCCTATCGCTCCACCAACAACCTTTCCGACTACATTCTTGGCGGCCGCAGCCTCGGCAGCGTGGTCACCGCGCTTTCCGCTGGTGCCTCCGACATGAGTGGCTGGCTGCTGATGGGCCTGCCGGGCGCCATCTACATGTCCGGTCTTTCAGAAAGCTGGATCGCCATCGGCCTGATCGTGGGTGCCTACCTGAACTGGCTGTTCGTGGCCGGTCGCCTGCGGGTGCAGACCGAGCACAACGGTGATGCGCTGACTCTGCCGGACTACTTCTCCAGCCGCTTCGAAGATAAAAGCGGCCTGTTGCGGATCATCTCCGCGGTAGTGATCCTGGTGTTCTTCACCATTTACTGCGCTTCCGGCATCGTCGCCGGTGCCCGCCTGTTCGAAAGCACCTTCGGCATGTCCTACGAGACAGCGCTGTGGGCCGGCGCGGCAGCGACCATCGCCTACACCTTCGTCGGTGGTTTCCTGGCCGTGAGCTGGACTGACACCGTGCAAGCCACGCTGATGATCTTCGCCCTGATCCTGACGCCGATCATCGTGCTGCTGGCCACCGGTGGTGTCGACACCACGTTCCTGGCCATCGAGGCCCAGGACCCCAGCAACTTCAACATGCTCAAGAACACCACCTTCATCGGCGTGATCTCGCTGCTGGGCTGGGGCCTGGGCTACTTCGGCCAACCGCACATCCTGGCGCGCTTCATGGCGGCAGATTCGGTGAAGTCGATCGCCAACGCGCGTCGCATCTCCATGACTTGGATGATCCTGTGCCTGGGTGGCACCGTGGCCGTGGGCTTCTTCGGCATCGCCTACTTCTCGGCGCATCCTGAAGTGGCCGGTCCAGTGACCGAGAACCATGAGCGGGTGTTCATCGAACTGGCCAAGCTGCTGTTCAACCCATGGATCGCCGGTGTGCTGCTGTCGGCCATCCTGGCGGCCGTCATGAGTACCTTGAGCTGCCAGCTGCTGGTGTGCTCCAGTGCCTTGACCGAAGACTTCTATAAAGCCTTCCTGCGCAAGCACGCCTCTCAGATGGAGCTGGTGTGGGTCGGTCGCGCCATGGTGCTGGTGGTTGCGCTGATCGCCATCGCCATGGCCGCCAACCCGGAAAACCGCGTGCTGGGCCTGGTGAGCTATGCCTGGGCCGGTTTCGGCGCGGCCTTCGGTCCCGTGGTGCTGATTTCGGTGCTGTGGAAAGGCATGACCCGCGACGGCGCGCTGGCCGGCATCATCGTCGGTGCTGTCACCGTAATCCTGTGGAAGCACTTTGCTCTGCTGGGCCTGTACGAAATCATCCCGGGCTTCATCTTCGCCAGCCTGGCGATCCTGCTGGTGAGCAAGATGAGTGCTCCGAGCGCTGGCATGGTTCAGCGTTTCGAAGCCGCCGAGAAGGATTTCAAGCTCAATCACTGAGTAGGAAAATCCGCCCCTGATGTTTCAGGGCGCTAGAAAAAGGCCCGTTGCGTCACCGCAGCGGGCCTTTTTTGTGCCTGATCATCAGCCTCTGGCTGGATTCCTGTCGCGGTGATCCGGGGGCCGCTCAGTGCAGTTCGGCGTCAGGCTGGTTGAGGAAGATCAACACGCCAAGAATTGCCATGTAGAACTTGAACGCGGCGTCCTGACCGTTCCAGGTCGGTGACTGCCACATCATGAACCACTCGCCTCCCACCACCATGAAACCGAAGAACCATACGCAGAAGCCCAGGCAGAAACCGACAATGGCCCAGTGCTTGGCGCGGTTGAAATAGCTGGCGGCACCGCGTCTTGCCAGCCACAGGCGCAGGGCACCCAAGGTCAGGATGACGCCTGTCAGCGCCTCACCGGCAATGATCAGCCAGTAGCCGAGGTTCCACAGCAGCGGCAGGGTGAGTGCCCGGTCGGTGGCGCTGTTGCCCGGGAACACGCTGTCCATGCTCAGCACGTGCTGGACGAAGGCGAAGTTGGAGCCGTAGTCGCTGAGGTTGTTGTAGGCCACCAGCAAGGCGAAGGCGGCAACGGCCAGGGTCATGGTGATTTTTACGTAACGCACAATCATGTTGGGGTCCTTTGAGGGTGAGAAATGATCCTGGGGGCTGATGGGTGGGTGGTGCGCCGGTGCCGACGCGGGTTGGCTCGGCCCTGGCGTTGATCGCCAGGGCCCTGGTACCCAAGGGGCCGCCGCTGTTCGGCGGCGGTCCATCGGTGGTCAGGCCTGTTTCAAGGCCTGGTCGAGGTCTTCGAGCAGGTCTTCGATGGCTTCGATACCCACCGAGAGCCGGATCATTTCCGGCTTGACCCCGGCCTTGGCCTGCTCCTCTTCGTTCATCTGTCGATGGGTGGTGGAGGCCGGGTGGCAGGCCAGGGACTTGGCGTCGCCAATATTCACCAGGCGCTTGAAGATCTGCAGCGCGTCGTAGAAGCGCACGCCCGCGGCATAGCCGCCCTTGAGGCCGAAGGAGAGGATCGCCGACGGCTTGCCCTGCATGTACTTGCGCGCCAGCTCATGGTGCGGGTGGTCGGGCAGGCCGGCGTAGCTGACCCACGCCACCAGCGGGTGGGCCTTGAGAAATTGCGCCACCTTGAGGGCGTTGTCGGTGTGGCGTTCCATGCGCAGGGCCAGGGTTTCCAGGCCTTGCAGCAGGAGGAAGGCGTTCATCGGCGCCAACGCCGCGCCGGTGTTGCGCAGCGGTACGGTGCGCGCCCGGGCGATGAAGGCCGCCGGGCCGAATTTCTCGGTGTAGACCACGCCGTGGTAGGCCGGCTCCGGGGTATTGAGGCTGGCGAACTTCTGCGGGTGGTCGGCCCAGGGGAAGTTGCCGCTGTCGACGATCACTCCACCCAGGGAGTTGCCATGGCCGCCGACGTATTTGGTCACCGAGTGCACGACGATGTCGGCACCGAACTGGATCGGCTTGCACAGGATTGGCGTGGCCACGGTGTTGTCCACCATCAACGGCACGCCACGGGCGTGAGCCGCCTGCGCCAGGCCTTCGAGGTCGACGATGTTGCCCGCCGGGTTGCCGATGCTTTCGCAGTACACCAGCTTGGTCTTGTCGTCGATCAGCTCGGCGATGGCCTCGGCGGAGTCGTCCCGGGCAAAGCGCACCTCGACCCCGAAGCTCGGCAGCAGGTGGGCGAACAGGGTGTAGGTGCCGCCGTATAGCTGCGGGGTGGAGACAATATTGTCGCCGGCCTGGGTCAGGGTCTGGATCGCGTAGTGGATCGCGGCGCTGCCGGCAGCCACCGCCAGCCCGGCGATCCCGCCTTCCAGGGCCGCCATGCGCTGTTCCAGCACATCGTTGGTGGGGTTCATGATGCGGGTGTAGATGTTGCCGGGCACATCGAGGTTGAACAGGTCAGCGCCGTGCTGGGCGTTGTCGAATTCGAAGGCGACGTTCTGGTAGATGGGCACGGCCACGGCCTTGGTGGTCGGGTCCGACTTGAATCCATGGTGCAGCGCAATCGTTGCGTCTTTCATAAAACCTCGACTCAGAGTTAATCCATTAATGAGCACAGCCAGGCAGGTCGTGTGCCCGCGCAGCAGTCAGTGGTCCCGTGTGTCTGAGTCGCCAGCAACCGCTAGGTGTCCCCGCCGCTTGGTCGCGGGCAGGCGGGCCAGTGTCCAATAGGCGTGGCGGATCGGCAAGGGGCTGTTGAGTGCGCCAGGAAGCACCGGCCGTCCGTGGCCGGTTGAGTGTTCAGCGCGGTTGCGACCAGCCCTGGGAGCGGCTGACCGCACCGCTGAAGGTCAGCCGCCAGGCCGCGGCGGTGGCCTGGTCGATGCGTGGCTGGTAGTCGGTGCGGGTGTTGTCCAGGGCCGGCAGTTCCAGGCCCAGGCCGCGGGCGGCGAGGGCGGCGCAGCCCAGGGCGGTGAGCTCGTCGAAACGCTGGGTGACGATGGTGCGCTGCAGGATGTCGGCGAGGAACTGGGCGAAATACGGGCTGCGGGCCAGGCCGCCATCAATCGACAGCTGGTCGGTGACGTTCAAGTGGTCGTCCATTGCACTGATCACTTCGGCGCTGCGCAGGGCCACGCCTTCCAGCACCGCCTGGCACAGGTCCTGGCGGCTGGTGGCCGCGTTCATGCCGATCCACACCGCGCCAGCGCTGCGGTCCCAGTGCGGGCAGGCGAGACCGGAAAGCGCCGGCACGAAGGCCAGGTCGCGGGAAATCGCCGGAGGCTGGTCGAAGGCCGCCAGCTCGGAAAAGTCGCTGAACAGGCCCAGTCGTCCGGCCCATTCCACTGCGGCACTGGCGTCGTAGACACCCCCGTCCATGGCATACACCGGTTGGCCGTCGGCCTGCCAGGCAACGGTTGCCAGCAGGCCTTTCTCTGGGGCGCGGATGATTTGTTCACCGGTAACGGTCAGGGCAAAGGCGCCGGTGCCGAAGGTGATCTTGGCGTCCCCTGGCAGCCGGCAGCCGTGGCCGTACAGCGAAGCCTGCTGGTCCACCACCGAGGCGCTGATAGGCGTCTGGCCGATGCGCCCGAAGTCACCGACCGTGTCGCGGATCTGCGGCAGCGCCTGCAGGGGCACGCCGAACAGTTCGCAGAGCTCGGGGTCCCACTGGCCAGTGCTGAGATTCATCAGCGAGGTGCGCGAGGCGGTGGTGATGTCGGTGGCGTAGACCCCGGTCAGACGGTCGAGAAAATATGCATCGGTGGTACCCAGGCGCAGGCGGCCGGCGCTGAGGGCGGCTTGCGCAGCCGGCAGGTTGTCGAGGATCCAGGCCAGCTTGCTCGCGGAAAAGTAGGCGTCCAGGGGCAGTCCGGCGCGCTCCAGGGTCAGCGCCTCGGCGCCCTTGGCGCGCAGTTCCTCGATGCGCGCGGTGGTGCGGTTGTCCTGCCAGACAATCACTGGCGACAGTGGCGTGCCGCTGACAGCGTCCCAGGCCAGGCAGCTTTCGCCCTGGTTGGCCAGGCCGATGGCGTCGACCCGGCCGGTGGCCTCCAGGCAGCGTTGCAGGTTGGCCAGCAGTTCCAGCGGATCGTGCTCGACCCAGCCCGGACGGGGATGATGCTGCTGATGACGCAACGACAGTTGGATATCGGCTCGGCCCTGCATGTCCACCACCAATACGCGGGTGCTGGTAGTGCCCTGGTCAAGTGCGGCTATTCGCATGGTTTTCTCTCTTATTGATGGACGGGCCTACTCGATGCAAATGTCCAGTTGGTCGATGTGCTCCGGCAGCTTCAATGCCTTGAGGGGAATCAGCAGACGGCGTTCCGGCAAGGCTGACACCGGCTGGCTCCAGAGGTCCTTGCCATGGGCGCGGACCCGCAAGGTGCCGCTGACCGCCTGGCTGACCCGCAGCTGGATGTGTTGCAAGCCGGGAACGTCGCCGCGCACCAGTCTTGCCGGCACGCCGAGTTTGATGGGCGCTGCGTATTTCAGGGTCAGCGCATTGTGCGTGTCAGGTAGTTGGCCACTGAGGGCCAGCGCCATCAAGCCACCGATGCGCCGCCCTTCACGGTAGGACCAGCCAGCGGTCTCGATCGGGCGCAACAGGTTGCCGGCGGCGAAGTAGGCCGGGTCCGAGCAGCGTCCGAACTGATCGATCTTCGGCCCATCGCTACCACTGTCCAGTTGCAGGTGGCTCTGGCGCACCAGGCTCGACTCCGGAGTGAACTGGCCGCTGAGCAGCACCCCGTCACAGTCGAGGGTGCGTACCTCGCCATTGGCCATGCGCACCTGGGCCGACTCCACGCGGCCGGTGCCATTGATCGCCAGTAACTGTGCGCCGAAGTGCATGGGGATGCCGAGCACACGTGGAAACAGCGACAGCGGCCAGCGGGCCGTGGCGCGAGTGTTGGCTTCCAGTACGGCCACCGGGCGGATGCCGGCGCGACGGCAACTGAGAACGGCAGACAGGCTGACCAGTTCGGTGCCGATGATCAGCGGGCGCTCGAAGGGTTTGAGGTGCTGCACATAGAGGAAATTCTGCAGCGCCCCGGTATTGATTACGCCCACGGGCCGGTCACCGGAGAGCAGGCGGGCCGAGCGCGGGGTTTCCCGGGCCCCGGTGGCGATCAGGACCTTCTGCGCGTGGATCTGCAGCGGCCCGTCGGGACTGGCCAGTTGCAGCAGGCCGCCGGGTTCGAGGCTGACTACGGTGTGGCGCAACAGCAGAACCACGCCGGCCTTCAGGGCGGCCTCGACGTTGCGCCGGGCATAGGCCGGTCCGCTGAGAATGCGCTGGTACTCGCGCATGCCGAAAGGTGGATGGGCGCAATGCCGGGGAATACCGCCGGCCTGGCCTTCGCGCTCGATGACCAGTACCGGGCCGATGCCCTGGCGCCGCAGCTCAATGGCTGCTGCGAGGCCTGCCGGACCGCTACCGATAATGGCCACTTCGGCCTGTATGTGTTCAGTGCGGTTCATGGCAACGACCTGTGGCAAGTGGAACGGCTAGATGGCTGGCACTGAGTTCGGCCACCTGGGCCGAGCAATAGAAACCCTGGCAGCGGCCCATGCAGGCCCGGGTGCGACGCTTGAGGCCGCCGAGGTCGCCGGGGGGCAGGGGACCGATCAAGGCCGCCTCGATCTCGCGACGGGTCACCAGTTCGCAATGGCAGACGATTTCGCCGTAGCCTGGCCGCTGCCAGTCGCGGGGCAAGTGCTCGGCGAGGTTGGGCATCTGCGGCCAGATCAACTCTCGCACCGGGTGATGCTGGCGGCGTTGGCTGTACAGCTCATAGACGTGCCGGGCGATGCCCAGGGCTGCAGTGAGTCCGGTGGAGCGGATACCGCCGACGGTGATCCAGTGCCGTGGGTGATCGGCTTGAATCCGGTATTCCTTTTTTTCACTGGCGGGGCGCAGCCCGGCATAGGTGGCGGTCACCGGGACGCCGGCGAGAGCCGGGATCCGCTCCACTGCAGCATCGATCAGGCTTTGCAGGGTGGCGCCGTCGAGGCCGGCGTGGACCCGATCTTCCTGCTCTTCGGCGGTGGGGCCCACCAGCAGGTTGCCGTACACCGTGCGGGTCAGGACGATGCCTTTGGTGCGTTCGTTGGGTACCGGCAGGACGATACGTTGCAGCAGCTTGGCCGCGGCTTTGTCGAAGACCACGAACTGGCCCTTGCGCGGCATGATCCGAAACTCGCTGTGCCCCAGCAACTGGTGTTCCAGGGTGTCGCCGAACAGCCCGGCGCAGTTGATTACCTGTGCGCAGCGCAGGGTGCCCCGGTTGGTGTGCAGGGTCCAGTGCTCGCCGTCGAACTGGCCTTGCTGCACCTCGCACTGGAGTTGTACGCGAGCGCCGTGGGCCATGGCCTGTTGCAGGTATCCCAGGGGGGCGGACCAGGGGTCGATCAAGTGTTCATCGGGCACCAGGACTGCGCCCACCGCGTGATTGGCCAGATGCGGTTCCAGCGCGAGGATCTCGCCTTGTTCCAGCAACCGTGCATTGCTCACCCCATTGGCCTGGGCCTGGGCGAGGATGCCGGGCAGTTTGGCTTGGTCCTCGGTGTTCCAGGCCACCACCAACGCGCCGCTCTTGAGCAGCGGCAGGTTCATCTGCGGGTGAATTTCCAGGTACTCCTGGTACCCGGCCTGCATGCACTGCAACTCCAGGCTGGCGCTGGGCGCATCGAAACCGGTATGCAGGATGGCGCTGTTGGCCTTGCTGGCCCCGGAGAGAATGTCGCTGCCTTTTTCCAGCAGCACCACCCGTGCGCCTTCCAGGGCAAAGCGCCGGGCCATGGCGCAACCCACGACACCGCCACCGACGATGGCCACATCGAAAGTCATACTGTTCGGATAAAGTTCGGTCATATAAACGCCTGTTTCCTGCGGTAACGCCTGAGGATCGGTGCAGAAATCAAAGCATAATATGGGCCATGGTTGTTGTTTTAATTTGTTATTCGGTCATATATCGGTCGTTTTATGTTGTTTTTATGAGGCTTTATGGTTTTCCCAATTCTCATCAAGGCTTCAGGAGGGGGTCACCACGTGCACCTCTACCTTGGCTTTTTCCAGGGCCGCCAGCAGCTCCGGGCCAGGCTGGCGATCGATCACCAGGCGGTCGATGCGCTCCAGCGGGAACACCTTGAACAGGCCACGCCGTTCCAGCTTCGAGGAGTCGGCGATCACCGTCAGTTGGCGGGCCTGGGCAATCATGGCGCGGGCGACTTCCGTCTCTTCAATGGAGAAGTCCATGGCGCCGTCCTCATTCAGGGCGCCGATGGTGATGACCGCGTGCTCAGCGTTGAAGCGGGTGATCTGCTCGAGGGCCAGGGTACCGACGTTCTGGGTCGAATCAGGGCGGTATTCGCCACCGATCATGAACACCCGGTTGCCCGACTCACCCATGCAGCCGGCAATCGGCAGGGAGTTGGTGATTACCGTCAGGCGCGTGTGTTGCGCCAGTTCCCGGGCGAAGAACAAGGTAGTGGTACCGGTGTCGATGAAGATACTGTCGCCGGCGCAGAACAGTCCGGCGGCATAGCGGGCGATGGCGCGCTTCTCCTGGGCATGTTCGTTCATGCGGGTTTGAAAGGTGTTTTCGTGTTCGCCGGTGGGCGGTAGCGCAGCGCCGCCGTGAAACTTGGTAACCAGGCCGCTTTCCGCCAGTTCGCTGAGGTCGCGGCGGATGGTCTCCTGGGAGGTGGTGGTGATGCGGGCCAGCTCTTCCACGGAGATCCGCTCCCGTTGCCGCAGGAGTTCGAGAATGTGCTGTCGTCGTTCGTTGGGGCGCATGGTGGTTTTCCGTCAGTGGTACTTCGCCACACAAATGGGCAGTTCTTGTTACTTACGCACACCTTTTGCACATTGAGGTGCGGATTCGGTCAAGTCTGATGGAAAAGTTAAGCATTTACTTGCACGTTTAACAATGACCCTCAGTCATCCGCTGATTCAATGAAACAGGCTTTAAGAATCGAAATGTGGTGATTTTGTTGACTGATATTTGCTTGTTTGTATGTAAAAACCACAACTAATACACATTGTGGCACAGGAAATGCCCTGTCTTCCTTTACCTGGACTATCGACCGCCTATGCGATGGGCTGACCAGGACTGGCCTCAACAAGAACCTTCCCGGCGGGGAAACCTATAAATGACGCTCAGAGAGATGAACCAACATGGCTGAATTTGGAAACTACGTCATTTACCTGATCATGCTCGGCGCGGTAATCGGCGCCCTGTCGTCGATCATCAAGCCTGATAGCGGGCTGGGCAGGGAGTTTGTCAACGGTATCCACTCCATCGGTCCGGTGTTCCTGGCCCAGGCCGGGATCATGGTGGCAATTCCCTACCTGTCCCAAGGCATTTCCCACGCCCTGGGGCCGTTCTTCAATGCCCTGGGTTCGGATGTCTCTATTGCGGCGCTGTCGATCATTGCGGTGGACATGGGCGGTTATCAGTTGGCCAACGCCCTGACCGCCAACCGCGACCTGTGGATCACCGCGATGCTGGTGGGCTATACCTCCGGGGCGACCATCGTCTACCTGATCCCGGTGGGCCTGACCATGCTCGAACGCAAGGACCACAAGTACCTGGCGCTGGGGGCCATGGCCGGGCTGATCAGTATTCCGTTCGCGGTGCTGATGTCGCTGCTGATCATCACCGTCAGCCAATTGCCGGTGCGTGACATTGTCTCCACCAACTCCGAGGCGTTGTATTACCTGTCCCTGGGTTTCGGCGACATGCTCAAGTTGCTGGCGCCGCTGTTCGTGTTCTGCTTCTTGCTGGCGGCCGGGCTGCGCTACCGCCCGCAAATGATGGTCAGCGGCTTCCTGGTGTTCGGCAAGATCATGGACGCCGGGATCAAGCTGATCCTCGCCTTGAGCATCGTCGAACACTTCACCAAGTTCTTCAGCATCAACTTCGGCGGTTGGGGCTTCGACCCGATGTTCGCGGATGAAAAGGAGTTGTTCCGGGCCATCGAGATCGCCGGCTACATCGGCATCATGCTCGCCGGTACCTTCCCGATCTGCTACCTGTTCCAGCGCTACTGCAAGAAGCCCATGGAGTTGCTGGGGCGCCAGTTGAATCTGTCGAGCACCGGTGCAGCGGGGTTCATCATGGTGTTCGCCAACATCATTGCCACCTATCACCTGTTCAAGTACATGACCGCTCGCGACAAGGTGCTGTGCGTGGCCCTGGGTGTCTGTGCCCAGGCGTTGATCGGCGATCACCTGGCGTTCACTGCGAACTTCCAGCCGAGCCTGATCCTGCCGATCCTCATCGGCAAACTGTTCGGCGGCCTGCTGGCGGTGGCGATTGCCATCCGCATCTCGGTTCCGGCTGCCCAGCGTTATGAGCTGCAAGAGCAGGAGCAGGCCGAGGCCTTTGCCCTGCAACCCGCGCGGACCTGAACGGTCCGCTTCACTGTTCCAAGAGTCGAGGTAACCATGCGCAAGATTTTCCTGGCCTGTCCGTACAGCCATCCCGAAGCCGCGGTCGTCAACGAGCGCTTTATCCAGTGCAACCGGGTGGCGGCGGGGATTCTCCAGGCCGGGCATGCGGTGTTCAGCCAAGTGAGCATGTCCCATCCGATCAACCTGTGCCTTGAGGGCAAGGATAACGCGGCCATTGGCAAGCTCTGGGCACCGGTCGATGCGCTGTACATGGCGATGATGGAAGAGCTGATCGTGCTCGACCTGCCGGGCTGGAAAGACAGCGGCGGGATCAAGCGCGAGATCGAGGTTTTCGAATCCTCCGGGCGCCGGGTCAGTCTGTGGTCCGAGGTCAGCCACGAGTTCGTCTGAGTTGCCTGCCGTACCCGTCGTCGACTGCGCCGGGTACGGCCCCCGTCCGAACTGACGACAGGCTGCACACAGGGTAAACTTGCGCTCCTGCGCAGGAGCAACCATGAACTATCGTCACGCCTTCCACGCCGGCAATCACGCCGACGTCTTCAAACACCTGACCCTGACCCGCCTCATCGCCCTGATGTCGCGCAAGGAGCAGCCGTTCGCCTACCTCGACAGCCACGCCGGCATTGGCCTGTATGACCTCAAGGGCGACCAGGCAACGCGCACCGGCGAATACCTGGAAGGCATCGCACGACTGTGGGGCGACGAGGAACTGCCGGCACTGACTGCTGACTACATGCAAGTGCTGCACAAGATGAACCCGGATGGCGAACTGCGTTACTACCCGGGCTCACCGGAGCTGGCGCGGCGCCTGACGCGCTCCCAGGATCGGGTACTGCTCAATGAAAAGCACCCGCAAGACGGTCAATTGCTCAAGGACAATATGAAGGGTGATCGCCGAGTGGCGGTGCATCTGGGGGAGGGCTGGCATGTGGCGCGGGCGCTGCTGCCGGTGGCGGAAAAGCGTGCGTTGATGCTGATCGATCCGCCTTTCGAGCAACTCGATGAGATGCAGCGCTGTGCCGCATCGTTGAAGGAAGCCATCGCCCGCATGCGCCAGACCGTGGCGGCCATCTGGTACCCGGTCAAGGACCAGCGGGCGCTACGGCGTTTCTACCAGGACCTGGCCGGCACCGGTGCGCCGAAGTTGCTGCGGGTGGAATTGCTGGTGCATCCCCTGGATACGCCCAACAGCCTCAATGGTTCGGGCCTGGCGATCGCCAACCCGCCTTGGGGGCTGGAAGAGGAGTTGCGCGAGCTGTTGCCTTGGCTGTCGAAGAAGCTCGGTCAGACTCAGGGCGGCTGGCAGATGGATTGGCTGATTGCGGAATAAGCGCCTGATGCTCTCGTTGGCAAGCCAGCTCCGGCAGGAACCGGCTTGCAACGAAAGGCTCAGATCGGGCAGGTCACGCCAGTGCCACCGATACCGCAATACCCTTCAGGATTCTTCGCCAGGTACTGCTGGTGATAGGCCTCGGCGAAGTAGACGGTCGGGGCTTCTTCGATTTCCGTGGTGATGTTGCCCAGTCCGGCCTTGGTCAGTTCGGCCTGGAACACGTCCTTGCTGTGCAGTGCCTGCTCCAGCTGGGTTGGGTTGGTGGCGTAGATCACCGAGCGGTACTGGGTGCCGATGTCATTGCCTTGGCGCATGCCCTGGGTCGGGTTGTGCAGTTCCCAGAACATCGCCAACAGCTCCTGGTAGCTGACCTTCTCAGGTTCATACACCACCAGCACCACTTCGGTATGGCCGGTCAGGCCTGAGCAGACTTCTTCGTAGGTCGGGTTCGGGGTGAAGCCACCGGCATAACCCACGCACGTGCTGAACACGCCTTCGCGCTGCCAGAAGCGCCGTTCCGCGCCCCAGAAGCAACCCAGGCCGAAGATGGCGAAATCCACATTGCCCGGAAACGGACCCAGCAGCGGGTTGCCGTTGACGTAGTGTTCGGCAGGCAGGGCCATGGGGGTTTCACGGCCGGGCAGAGCTTGTTCTTTGGTTGGAAGCACTTTTTTGTTCACCAGAATTTCCGAGCGCAAGACCATGTGGCGGTCCTCCAGTCAGGTTGGGGAGTCGGTAAGAGGATAGACACGCAGTTTGCCCGAGTGTTACAGCGCTGTCAGGCAATTGGACCACGAGGATAACGCTTGAGCTTGGCGATCAGTTCGGAGCCGGGAATCGGCCGGTCGAACAGGTAGCCCTGGCCGACGTCGCAGCGATGGCGGCGGAGGAAGGTCAGCTGCTCGGCAGTCTCGATGCCTTCGGCGACCACCTTGATTTTCAGGTTGTGGGCCATGGCGATCACTGCGGAGGTGATTTCCATGTCGTCCTGGTTATCGGGGATTTCGTGGATGAAGCTGCGATCGATCTTGATGATATCGATGGGGAATTTCTTCAGGTAGCTCAGGGACGAATAGCCGGTGCCGAAGTCGTCCATGGCCAGGGTCAGGCCGAGCTTTTTCAGCTGTTCAAGCTGCTGGTGGGTGTCGTCGGTGGCTTCCAGCAGCAAGCCCTCCGTCAACTCAAGTTCCAGCAGCGAGGAGGGCAGTTGTTCTTCCTTGAGGATGCTGGCGATCGAGGCTACCAGGTCCGGGTCGGAGAACTGCTTGGGTGACAGGTTGATGGCCACATGCAGGTTGCCCATGCCGGCGGCGGTCAGTTGCTTGCTCATGCGGCAGGCCTGTCGGGCAATCCACTTGCCGATGGGGATGATCAGGCCGGTTTCTTCCGCCACGCTGATGAACTGGTCCGGACGGATCATGCCTTTTTCCGGGTGGTTCCAGCGCAGCAGTGCCTCCATTCCCAGCAAGCGACCACTGCGCAGGCACAGCTTGGGTTGGTAGAACACGTCCAGTTCGTTCTGGGTCAGGGCCCGGCGCAGGTTATTCTCGACGAACAGCTTGTAGCTGGCCTCGGCGTTCAGGGCCTCGGTGAACACCTGCAATTGGTGTTTGCCGTTGGCCTTGGCCTTGTGCAGTGCCAGCCCGGCGTTGCGCATCAGCGTCTGTGGATCACGACCGTGCAGTGGCGAGCTGGCCAGCCCCACGGAGCCGGTGACGCTGATCAACTGGTTGTCGACGAACATCGGCTTGTCGAGGGTCATCAGCAGTTGGTTGGCGATCTGTTGGCCGGTTTCCAGGTCGGTGTTGTCCAGCAGCACGGCGAATTCGTTACTGGCAAAGCGTGCCAGGCTGCCGCTGGGGCTCAGGCTGTTGCGCAGGCGTCGGGCCAGGCTGATCAGCAGCTTGTCGCCGGTCTGGTGGCCGAGGCTGTCGTTGATCCGCTTGAAGTTGTCGATGTCCACCAGCAGCAGGCTGATCGGGGTATCGCTGTCTCGGGCGAACCGCTCGTCGAGGTTGCGGATGAAGGCGGGGCGGTTGCCCAGGTTGGTCAGGTTGTCGGTATAGGCCAGGCGCTCGATGCGCTGCTGGGCCAGCTTGGTCTGGGTGATGTCTTCGTAGATGCCGATGTAGTGGGTCAGCTCGCGATTGTCGCCATAGACCTTGGAGATCGACAACTGGCCCCAATAGGGTTCGAGGTTCTTGCGCCGGCTCTTGAATTCGCCCTGCCAGCTATTGCTCTTGGCCAGGCTGGAGGGGGCGTCGAACAGCAGTTCGCTGAGGTTCTCCAGGGCCGGTAGTTCGGACAAGCGGTGGCCATGGACCTCTTCGGTACTGTACTGGGTGATCGCGGTGAAGCTCGGGTTGACGTACTCCACCACGCCGTCGCAGTTGACCAGCAGGAAGGCGTTGGCGCTCTGTTCCACGGCGCGCTGGAACAGGTGCAGGGCGCTGGTGGCGGCACGCCGGTTGTGATTGTTGATGACTTGGGCGAACTGGTCTGCCAGCTCGCCGGCAAAGGCGATTTCGTCCGACTGCCAGGCCCGGGTCATGCCGGTCTGCTCCAGGCACAGCACGCCGACCACCTGGCCGTCGATGCGGATGCTGGCGTCGAGCATGGCATTCACATCCCGCGGGCGCAGGCTCTCGGCCATTTCCCGGGTGCGCGGATCGCGCATGGCGTTCTGGGCGTCGATGGCGCGGCAGCTGTGCAGGGCTTCCAGGTAATCGGGAAAGTTGCTGGCGTCCACGGGCTCCGGCATACGGTGTTCCTGAGAGCCACGATGGTAGGCGGCAATCGGCACCAGTTGCTGGTCTTCCAGGTTCCAGATGCTCGCGCAGTCGATCTGGTAGATGTCACAGGCGCAACGAGTAATCAGCTCGGCGGCTTCCTTCAGGGAGTTGCCGCTGCTGTAGCGCTGGCGGGTCAGGAGCAGGATCAGGTCTTGCTGAGCCCGTACCCGTTCCAGGTGCTGCAGTTGTTCCTGCTGGGCCCGCTGGTTGAGTTCCAGGGCGATCTGCAGGCGGGTGTTCTGGGTTTCCAGGTCCAGGATCGGCATCGTCGATCCGTCGCTGAACAGGCCTTCCACCACCAGCAGGTAACCGCGCAGCAGGTGCCGGTTGTGTTGCTTGTAGGCTTCTCCCAGCTCGAGGATGCTCAAGGGCCCCTGGCCGGTGTGCAAGGTGTAGCGGATCAGGTAGTTCGGGCTGCTGCTCAACTGCTGCTGGATGGTGTCGTGCAGTTGATAGCGGGCCTCGGGTTCCATCAGGCTGGCGTAGGGGGAACCGACCAGGGCGCAGAGTTCGACGGCGGGCAGGCCGAACTGGCGTTCGCAATTGGGATCGAGAAACAGCAACGCCCAGCTAGCTTCATTTAGCCGTTCGAAACGCAACATGCCGAGCCGCGAGGGCACAGGCAACTGCGTCACTACCTCGGCCACCATACGGCTGGCGGCATCGGGTTGGCTTTTCATGGGGGAAACTCGCTTCGAAATTGCTGATCGCGCCGGGCTCACGCCCTCTTTACTGTTGCCTGCAGCAAGGTTGCATCATGCGGCATCGACTGACAAGTAAGATGAAGGCTAAGTGCTATAAACCTGTATCGGCAGACTGAAGGATTTCTGCAAAGTAACTTTTTTGGCCATTTTCACCCTGGAATGACGGGCTATTGGCGACGTTTTCTTGGCAAAAAAAAGCCCCGCCAAATTGACGGGGTTGAGGTACGAGCGTGGCGCTCGGAAAGCATGCGTTACCGGCCCGCCCAAGATGGGAGAGCCGGTTCGCGGGTTACAGCAGAATGGTGCGGATATCCGCCAGCAGGTCGCTCAGGCGCTTGGTGAAGCGTGCAGCGGCCGCGCCGTTGATCACTCGGTGATCATAGGACAGGGACAGTGGCAGCATCAGCTTCGGCTGGAAGGCCTTGCCGTCCCAGACAGGCTGGATGGTGGCCTTGGAAACACCGAGGATCGCCACTTCCGGCGCGTTGACGATCGGCGTGAAGCCGGTACCGCCAATGTGCCCGAGGCTGGAGATGGTGAAGCAAGCGCCTTGCATCTCGTCTGCGGACAGCTTCTTGGTCCGGGCTTTTTCCGCCAGGGAAGCGGCCTCGGCCGCCAGCTGCAGCAGGCTCTTCTGATCGACGTTCTTGATCACGGGTACCAGCAGGCCATCCGGGGTGTCCACGGCGAAGCCGATGTTCACATACTTCTTGCGGATGATCGCTTTGCCACTTGGCGCCAGGGAGCTGTTGAAGTCCGGCAGTTCCTTGAGCAGGTGCGCGCAGGACTTGAGCAGCAGCGGCAGGATGGTCAGCTTGACGCCGGCCTTCTCGGCCACAGCCTTCTGCGCAACGCGGAAAGCTTCCAGCTCGGTGATGTCGGCCGAGTCGAACTGAGTCACGTGCGGTACGTTCAGCCAGCTGCGGTGCAGGTTGGCGGCGCCAGCCTGCATCAGGCGGGTCATCGGCACTTCTTCGATTTCACCGAAGCGGCTGAAGTCCACCACTGGAATCGGCGGAATGCCCGAGCCTGAGGTTGCGCCGGCAGCCGGTGCTTCCTTGGCCTTCTGCATCATCGCCTTGACGTAGACCTGCACGTCTTCCTTGAGGATGCGACCGTGTGGACCGCTTGGACTTACTGCGTTCAGTTCGACGCCGAACTCACGAGCCAGTTGACGCACGGCTGGGCCGGCATGAACTTTCGCGCCCGGCTTGGCAGGAGCAGCAACCGGAGCGGCAGCAGCCGGTACGGCGGCTGGAGCGGCAGAGGCTGGTGCCGGAGCACTTGCAGCAGCGGCAGCTGGAGCCGGGGCAACAGCAGGTGCCGCGCCTTTGACTTTCAGCTTGAGGATCAGGTCGCCGGTGCCGACTTCGTCGTCCAGCTTGATCGATACGCTTTCAACGATGCCGGCAGCTGGCGATGGAATTTCCATGCTGGCCTTGTCGGACTCGAGGGTGATCAGCGATTGGTCGGCGACGACGCTGTCGCCAGCCTTGACCAGCACTTCGATGATCTTGGCCTTGCCGGCCGAGCCGATGTCCGGAACGTGGATGTCCTGGACGCTGTCGGCCACCGGTGCTGCTGGGGCCGCTGCCGGAGCAGGCGCAGGCGCAGCAGCAGTGGCTGGAGCAGCCGCCTGAGCGGGCGCGGCAGCAGGGGCCGCAGCGCCTGCCACTTCCAGATCCAGAATCAGATCGCCAGTGCCGACTTCGTCGTTGAGCTTGACGCTGATGGCCTTGACCACGCCAGCGGCAGGCGATGGAATTTCCATGCTGGCCTTGTCGGATTCCAGGGTGATCAACGATTGATCAGCCTCAACCTTATCGCCGACCTTGACCTGGATCTCGATGATCTGGGCCTTGCCCGACGAGCCGATATCCGGCACGTGCACTTGCTGCACCGAAGCCGCAGCAGGGGCCGCTGGAGCGGCGGCAGGAGCCGGCGCGGCAGCAGCTGTGTCAGCTTTGGCAGCAGGGGCGGCGGCAGGTGCATGGGCCGCGGCAGCGGCGCCCTCGACTTCCAGCTCCAGCAGTTCGTCGCCTTCTTTCAGGCGGTCGCCCAGCTTCACTTTCAGGCTCTTGACCACACCGGCTTTCGGCGCAGGAATTTCCATGCTGGCCTTGTCCGACTCCAGCGTCAGGATGCTTTGGTCGGCTTCGACACGGTCGCCGACCTTCACAAACAGTTCGATTACTTCACCTTCACCGCTGCCGATGTCAGGTACGCGAATGAGTTCGCTCACAGAAAGTCTCCTCAGCAGTCCAGTGGGTTGCGTTTTTCCGGGTTGATACCGAACTTGGTGATGGCTTCAGCCACGACCTTAGGTTCGATGTCACCACGGTCAGCCAAGGCTTCCAAGGCTGCCAACACCACGAAATGACGGTCTACTTCGAAGAAGTGACGCAGTTTCTTGCGGCTGTCGCTACGGCCGAAACCGTCGGTGCCCAGGACTTTGAATTCCTTGGACGGGACCCACTGGCGAATCTGTTCGGCGAACAGCTTCATGTAGTCGGTAGAGGCAATGACCGGACCTTTACGACCGCTCAGGCATTCTTCGACATAACTCAGTTTTGGCTTCTGGCCAGGGTGCAGACGGTTGCTGCGCTCTACGGCCAGGCCGTCGCGACGCAATTCGTTGAAGCTGGTAACGCTCCATACGTCAGCGCCGACGTTGAACTCTTCACGCAGGATCTTCGCCGCTTCACGGACTTCACGCAGGATGGTGCCGGAGCCCATCAGCTGCACGTGGTGCGCCGCTTCCCTGGTGTCTTCTTCGAGCAGGTACATGCCCTTGACGATGCCTTCTTCGACACCGGCCGGCATGGCTGGCTGCTGGTAGGACTCGTTCATTACGGTGATGTAGTAGAAGACGTCCTGTTGCTCTTCGGTCATCTTCTTCATGCCGTCCTGGATGATCACCGCCAGCTCGTAGCCGTAGGTTGGATCAAAGGTGCGGCAGTTCGGGATGGTGGCAGCCAGGATGTGGCTGTGACCATCTTCGTGCTGCAGGCCTTCACCGTTGAGGGTGGTACGGCCGGCGGTACCGCCGATCAGGAAGCCACGGGTGCGGCTGTCGCCAGCGGCCCAGGCCAGGTCGCCAATGCGCTGGAAGCCGAACATCGAGTAGAAGATGTAGAACGGCAGCATTGGCTGGTTGTGGCTGGAGTACGAAGTACCGGCAGCGATGAAGGAGCTCATGGCACCTGCTTCGTTGATGCCTTCTTCGAGGATCTGGCCCTTCTTGTCTTCGCGGTAGAACATCACCTGGTCTTTATCGACTGGCTCGTAGAGCTGGCCGACGGAGGAGTAGATGCCCAGTTGGCGGAACATGCCTTCCATACCAAAGGTACGGGCTTCGTCCGGGATGATCGGGACGATGCGCGGGCCGATGTCCTTGTCCTTGACCAGCTGCGCGAGGATCCGCACGAAGGCCATGGTGGTGGAGATTTCACGGTCGCCCGAGCCGTCCAGGATAGCCTTGAGGGTATCGAGTGATGGGGTCGGGATGCCGAAGCTTTGGGCGCGGCGTTGTGGCACGAAACCGCCCAGTGCAGTGCGGCGCTCGCTGAGGTAGCGGGCTTCGGCGCTGTTTGGCTCCGGCTTGAAGAACGGCAGGTTCTCCAGCTCGTCGTCTTTGACCGGAATGTCGAAGCGGTCACGGAACAACTTCAGGCTGTCGACATCGACTTTCTTGGTGTTGTGCGCAGTGTTTTTCGCTTCGCCGGCACCGGTGCCATAACCTTTGATGGTCTTGGCCAGGATGACGGTAGGTTGTTCTTTGTGGTTGACCGCTTCGTGGTACGCCGCATAGACCTTGTACGGGTCGTGGCCGCCACGGTTGAGTTTCCAGATCTCGTCGTCGGACAGATCGGCAACCATCGCCTTGAGTTCAGGCGTGTTGAAGAAGTGCTCGCGAACGAACGCGCCGTCTTTGGCTTTGTAGTTCTGGTACTCGCCGTCGATGACTTCGTCCATGCGACGTTGCAGGATGCCGTCGACGTCTTTGGCCAGCAGTGGGTCCCAGAAACGGCCCCAGATGACTTTGGTGACGTTCCACTGAGCACCACGGAATACGCCTTCGAGTTCCTGGATGATCTTGCCATTGCCGCGAACCGGGCCGTCGAGGCGCTGCAGGTTGCAGTTGATGACGAAGATCAGGTTGTCCAGCTTCTCGCGGCCGGCCAGGGAGATTGCGCCCAGGGATTCGGGTTCGTCGCACTCGCCGTCGCCCAGGAAGCACCAGACTTTTTGCTTGCCTTCCGGGATGAAGCCGCGGGCTTCCAGGTACTTCATGAAGCGTGCCTGGTAGATCGCCTGGATCGGGCCAAGGCCCATGGATACAGTCGGGAACTGCCAGAAGTCAGGCATCAGCCAAGGGTGCGGGTAGGACGACAGGCCCTGACCGTCCACTTCCTGGCGGAAGTTGTTCATCTGGTCTTCGGTGATACGACCTTCCATGAACGCACGGGCGTAGACGCCTGGCGAGGTGTGACCCTGGAAGTAGATCAGGTCGCCGCCGTGTTCGTCGGTCGGGGCCTGGAAGAAGTAGTTGAAGCCGATGTCATACAGGGTTGCGCTGGAAGCGAAGCTGGAGATGTGACCGCCCAGGTCAGAATCTTTCAAGTTCGTGCGCATAACCATCGCCATCGCGTTCCAGCGAACCAACGAGCGAATGCGGCGTTCCATGAACAGGTCGCCAGGCATGCGTGCTTCGTGGGTGACGGGAATCGTATTGCGGTATGGCGTGGTGATGGCGTAGGGCAGTTGCGAGCCGCTGCGGGTCGCGAGTTCGCCCATACGGGTCATCAGATAGTGAGCACGGTCTTCGCCTTCTTTATCGAGAACCGATTCCAGGGCGTCCAGCCATTCCTGGGTTTCGACGGGATCGAGGTCTTGCATGGCTTGCTCCAGGGCGGAAAGGCTTCCAGAATCGGTTGCCTGAGTTTGCGACTGGCCTTGTGGGCAGACGATTATAAATTCTTGGATTGCCGAAGGTTGTTCCGGCGGCGTGTAGTTTTACTACAAATCGTCGGCCATTTCAGCCTTTCGAATGTATATACGAGTAGTAAAACTACAGAAGATTGGCTCGTGGCCTCCTGCTGCGTTGTGAGAATAATCGTTACTGTTGGTCGGTGACCAACGGGAATAGGTAATAAATTAATGCTGGCTGCTAAGAAAAACCTATTTTCAGCTATTTCTAACTTTTGTTCGACAGTCGACCGCGCTGCTTGCCCTTGCCAACCATCACCGCCCGCGTTTTCCACGCCGATCAAGGATAGCCCATGAGCCTGCCCGCGCTTGCCCAACTCCCCGCGATTCTCCTGCCATTGGTCAGCCGTGCTGAGCAGTCGTTGCGCAGCGTGGTGGCGACCCAGGAGGGCGACCCCGGCTTAGCGGATTGGAGTGCCGAGCGCTGGGCCGAGTTCGCCCGGGTGGCGGCGGCCAGCGACTTTGTCATTGAACAGAGCCTGCGTGACCCTTTGATGTTGCTGGAGCTGGTGCGCTCCGGCGAGTTGGAGCGCAATTTCGCCGCAGGCGAGCTGTGCGGGCAGATCGCCACGGCGGTGCAGGCGGCCGAGACCGAGGATCAGTTGGGACGGGTGCTGCGGCGCCAGCGCACCCGCCAGCAGGTACGGATTATCTGGCGCGACCTGAATCGCCAGGCGGACCTGGTGCAGACCTGTCGCGACCTTTCCGATCTGGCTGACGCCTGCATCGACCAGGCCTATCAATGGTTGTACCTGCGTCACAGCCAGCAGTTCGGAGTGCCCACCGGCGGGCGCAGCGGCGAGCCACAGCAGATGGTCATCCTCGGCATGGGCAAGCTGGGGGCGGTGGAGCTCAATCTGTCGTCGGATATCGACCTGATCTTTGCCTATCCGGAAGGCGGCGAGACGGTAGGGGTCAAGCGTCCCCTGGATAACCAGGAGTTCTTCATCCGCCTGGGGCAGCGCCTGATCAAGGCCCTGGACCCGATGACGGTCGACGGTTTTGTGTTTCGCGTCGACATGCGCCTGCGGCCTTATGGCTCTGCCGGTTCCCTGGTCCTGAGTTTCAACGCGCTGGAGCAGTACTATCAGGATCAGGGGCGCGACTGGGAGCGCTACGCCATGATCAAGTCCCGGGTGGTGGCTGGGGATCAAGTGGCCGGCGCGCAATTGCAGGATATGCTGCGGCCCTTCGTCTATCGCCGTTACCTGGACTTTTCCGCCATCGAAGCGCTGCGCACCATGAAGCAGCTGATCCAGCAGGAAGTGCGGCGCAAGGGCATGGCCGATAACATCAAGCTGGGCTCGGGGGGGATTCGTGAGGTCGAGTTCATTGCCCAGGCCTTCCAGTTGATTCACGGCGGGCGTGACCTGAGCCTGCAACAGCGTCCTTTATTAAAGGTGCTCGGCACCCTGGAAGGTCAGGGCTACCTGCCGGCGGCGGTGATCAGTGAGCTGCGCGAGGGTTACGAATTCCTGCGTTACACCGAGCATGCGATCCAGGCGATTGCCGATCGGCAGACGCAGATGCTCCCGGACAACCCCCAGGATCAGGCGCGCATTGCCTTCATGTTGGGGTTCGCCGACTGGAGTGCCTTCCACGAGCAGCTGATGTACTGGCGCGGTCGAGTGGAGTGGCACTTTCGCCAGGTCATCGCCGACCCCGATGAGGATGAAGGCGCGGAAAGTGAAGTGGTGGTGGGTGGTGAGTGGTTGCCGCTGTGGGAGGAGTCCCAGGACGAAGAGGCCGCCTGCCGCCAGTTGCAGGAGGGCGGTTTTGTTGATTCGCCCAAGGCCTTGCGAGCGCTGGCCAGCCTGCGGAGCAGCCCGCAGCTGCGTGCCATGCAGCGGCTGGGGCGCGAGCGCCTGGATGCCTTTATTCCGCGCTTGCTGGCCCAGGCAGTGGAGCACGCCAATCCGGACCTGGTGTTGGAGCGGGTGCTGCCGTTGGTGGAGGCCGTGGCACGGCGCTCGGCCTATCTGGTGCTGCTCACCGAAAACCCCGGCGCGCTGCGGCGGCTACTGACCTTGTGTGCGGCCAGTCCGTGGATCGCCGAGCAGATCACCCGCTTTCCCTTGCTGCTGGATGAGTTGCTCAACGAGGGGCGCTTGTTCAAGCCGCCCCTGGCGCCGGAGCTGGCGGCCGAGTTGCGGGAGCGCCTGACGCGGATTCCCGAGGACGACCTGGAACAGCAGATGGAGGCCTTGCGTCACTTCAAGCTGGCCCACCGTCTGCGGGTGGCGGCATCGGAGATTGCCGGCAGCCTGCCTTTAATGAAAGTCAGCGATTATCTGACCTGGCTCGCGGAGGCGATCCTGGAACAGGTGCTGGCCCTGGCCTGGCGCCAGACCGTGGCCAAGTACGGCGCGCCACAGCGCGCCGACGGCACCTTGTGCGATCCGGGATTCATCATCGTTGGCTATGGCAAGGTCGGCGGCATCGAGCTGGGGCACGGTTCCGACCTGGACCTGGTGTTCATCCATGACGGCGATCCCCAGGCGGAAACCGATGGGCCGAAACCCATCGATGGTGCGCAGTTCTTCACCCGGCTCGGACAGCGCATCATTCATCTGCTGACCACCCAGACCAACTCCGGCCAGCTGTATGAAGTGGATATGCGTTTGCGTCCTTCCGGTGCATCGGGCCTGCTGGTGAGTTCCCTGGGGGCCTTTGCCCGTTACCAGGAGAACGAGGCCTGGACCTGGGAGCACCAGGCGCTGGTGCGGGCGCGGGTGCTGGTGGGCAGCCAGGATGTGGGCCAGGCCTTTGAAAAGGTCCGCGCCGCCGTATTGGGCAAAAAGCGCGACCTGCCGAAGCTGCGCCAGGAAGTCAGCGAGATGCGCGCCAAGATGCGCGACAACCTGGGCAGTCGCCTGACTGCTGCCGGAACCGCGGCCAATGCCTTCGAAGCCACGGCGCCGTTCGACCTCAAGCAGGACGCCGGAGGTATCGTCGATATCGAATTTATGGTGCAATACGCGGCCCTGGCGTGGTCCGAAGAGCACCCGTCACTGCTGCGCTACACCGATAACATCCGCATCCTGGAAGGTCTGGAGCAAGTCGGGCTGATGCCGTCGAGCGATGCCAGCCTGCTGCGCGAGGTCTACAAGGCCTACCGTTCCGCTGCTCACCGACAGGCGTTGCAGAATGAGGCCGGGATCATTGCCGGTGATCAATTCGTGACCGAACGACGGGAAGTGTTACGGATTTGGCGCGAGCTGGGGCTAAGCTAAGCGGCCTGAGAGGGCCACCCATGTATTCGGCGAGCCTTGCGGGCTCGCCAAAACTGAACCGGCGGTGAAGGCCGCGGTGCTGGATTCTCGAGGCGGGGAGGCGTATGCCTCCCCGGTTCGTTTATGGAAACCACATGAATATTCTGATTGTTGGGCCCAGTTGGGTCGGTGACATGGTGATGGCGCAGACACTCTTCGAGTGCCTGAAACAGCGTCATCCTCAATGCGAGATCGACGTGCTGGCCCCCGAGTGGAGCCGGCCGATCCTCGAACGCATGCCCCAGGTGCGTCGGGCCTTGAGCTTTCCCCTCGGCCATGGCGCCTTCGAATTGGCCACCCGTCGCCGTATCGGCAAGTCCCTGGCCGGTCAGTACGATCAGGCCATCTTGTTGCCCAACTCGCTGAAATCGGCCTTGGTGCCGTTTTTTGCCGGCATTCCCAAGCGTACCGGCTGGCGTGGCGAGTTTCGCTACGGGCTGCTCAACGACGTGCGCAAGCTCGACAAGCAGCGTTATCCGCTGATGATCGAGCGTTTCATGGCGCTGGCCTATGAGCCGGGCGCCGAATTGCCCCAGCCTTATCCGCGTCCGAAGCTGCAGATCGATCCGCAAAGCCGCGATGCGGCCCTGGCCAAGTTCGGCCTGGCCCTGGACCGTCCCGTACTGGCGCTGTGCCCGGGGGCGGAGTTCGGCGAGGCCAAGCGCTGGCCGTCCGAACATTACGCCCAGGTCGCCGAGGCCAAGATCCGCGAAGGCTGGCAGGTCTGGCTGTTCGGCTCGAAGAATGACCACGGTGTCGGTGAAGAAATTCGTGGGCGGCTGATTCCCGGTTTGCGTGAGGAATCAAGCAACCTCAGCGGCGAGACCTCCCTGGCCGAGGCCATCGATCTGCTGTCCTGCGCCGACTCGGTAGTCTCCAACGATTCCGGCTTGATGCACGTGGCTGCGGCGCTGAACCGACCGTTGGTGGCGGTGTACGGCTCGACCTCGCCGGACTTCACCCCGCCCCTGGCCGACCAGGTCGAGGTGGTACGCCTGGGGATCGAGTGCAGTCCATGTTTCGACCGCACCTGCCGTTTTGGCCATTACAACTGCCTGCGCCAGCTGTTGCCGCAGCCGGTGAACGAAGCCTTGCAGCGGTTGCAGGGCTCTGTGGTCGAGGTTCAATAAGTTGCGGGTACTGTTGATCAAGACCTCCTCCCTGGGTGATGTGATTCATGCCTTGCCGGCCCTTACCGATGCCTCGCGAGCGATCCCGGGAATCAAGTTCGACTGGGTGGTGGAAGAGGGTTTTGCCGAGATTCCTACCTGGCATCCGGCGGTGGGCAAGGTGATTCCGGTGGCGATCCGCCGCTGGCGCAAGAATATCTGGCAGACCATCAAGAGCGGCGAGTGGCGGCGCTTCAAGCAGAGCGTGCGTTCGACCAAGTACGACCTGGTGATCGACGCCCAAGGCCTGCTGAAAAGTGCCTGGCTGACCCGTTATGTTCGCGCCCCGGTGGCGGGATTGGACAAACATTCGGCTCGCGAACCCCTGGCTTCACGCTTCTACTCTCGGCGCCTGGCGGTGGCCCGTGGGCAGCACGCGGTAGAGCGGCTGCGCCAGTTGTTTGCCGTGGCCCTGGGTTACGACCTGCCTCAAGGCTTGGGCGATTACGGCCTGAATGTCGAGAAACTGGTGGAGTTGCCGCGCAAGAAGCCCTTCGTGCTGTTCTTGCACGGGACCACCTGGGACACCAAGCACTGGCCTGAAGCCTATTGGCGTGAGCTGACCGAGCGCATGGGCATGCTCGGGGTCGAGGTCAAGCTGCCTTGGGGCAATCCTGCCGAGAAGGCTCGGGCCGAGCGCATCGCCAGCGGCCTGAAAAACGCCACGGTGCTGCCGAAACTGAATCTGGCCGGGGTCGCCAAGGTATTGGCCGACGCCCAGGCCTGTGTGGCTGTGGACACCGGGCTCGGCCATCTTGCCGCCGCCCTGGATGTGCCGACCATCTCGTTGTTCGGCCCGACCAACCCGGGCCTGACCGGTGCCTATGGCCGGTTGCAGATCCACCTGGGGAGCAACTTTCCCTGTGCGCCGTGTCTGCAGAAGAAATGCACCTATCAGCCGACTGCTGTCGATCAGCAGCGCTATGACCTCAAACGCGAGTGGCCGCTGTGCTTCACTCGCCTGAATCCCGAGCGTGTCGCCAGCCGACTGAGCACCTTGTTACTGGCTGAGGAGCCGCGCTGATGCAATTGGCTTTTGTCCTTTACAAGTATTTCCCCTTCGGTGGCTTGCAGCGTGACTTCATGCGCATTGCCCTGGAGTGTCAGCGTCGCGGTCACCAGATTCGCGTCTACACCCTGATCTGGGAGGGCGATATTCCCCCCGGTTTCGAAGTGCTGGTGGCGCCGGTCAAGGCGCTGTTCAACCATCGCCGCAACGAAAAGCTCAGTGCCTGGATGGAGGCCGACCTGGCCAAGCGTCCGGTGGACCGGCTGATCGGCTTCAACAAGATGCCGGGGCTGGACGTGTACTACGCCGCCGACGGCTGTTTTGAGGATAAGGCGCAGAACCTGCGGCATTCCCTGTACCGTCGCTGGGGCCGTTACCGGCATTTTGCCGAGTACGAGCGCGCGGTGTTCGCCAAGGACGCCAAGACCGAGATCCTGATGATCTCCGAGGTCCAGCAGCCACTGTTCATCAAGCATTACGACACCCCGCTGGAGCGCTTCCACCTGCTGCCGCCGGGGATCGCCCAGGACCGTCGGGCACCGGCCAATGCGGCCGAGATTCGCGCCGACTTCCGCAGTGAATTCGGCTTGAAGGATGACGACCTGTTGCTGGTGCAGATCGGTTCCGGGTTCAAGACCAAGGGCGTGGATCGCAGCCTCAAGGCCCTGGCGGCGTTGCCGTCGGCGCTGAAAAAACGCACTCGGCTGTTTGTAATCGGCCAGGACGACCCCAAGGTATTCCAGGTGCAAAGTGCCGCACTGGGGTTGAGCGACCAGGTGCAGTTCATGAAAGGGCGCAGTGATATCCCGCGGTTCCTGCTGGGCGCCGACCTGTTGATTCACCCGGCCTACAACGAAAATACCGGCACCGTGTTGCTCGAGGCCCTGGTGGCCGGGCTGCCGGTGCTGGTCAGTGCGGTCTGCGGCTACGCCCATTACATCGCCGAGGCCGAGAGCGGCCTGGTGCTGGATGAGCCGTTTGAGCAGGCCCAGCTCAATCAATACCTCACCACCATGTTGACCGACGACGCTGCACGTGCGAGCTGGAGCCGAAATGGCCTGGCGTTCGCCGAGACGGCCGACCTCTATAGCATGCCGCAGCACGCTGCGGATGTGATTCTGGCGGAGCAACACCGATGAAGTTGATGCTTGCCGAACCCTTCAAGACCCTCTGGGCCGGACGCGATGCGTTCGCTGCAGTCGAGGAGCTCAAGGGCCAGGTTTACCGTGAGCTGGAAGCGCGCCGTACCTTGCGTACGGAAGTCGACGGCCGTGGTTATTTTGTGAAAATCCATCGTGGTATCGGTTGGGGCGAGATCGTCAAGAACCTGATCACCGCCAAGTTGCCGGTGCTCGGCGCTGGCCAGGAATGGCTGGCCCTGGAGCGCCTGCACCAGGTTGGCGTACCTACCATGACCGCCGTGGCCTATGGCGAACGCGGTGCCAATCCGGCGGACCAACATTCGTTTATCGTCACCGAGGAGCTGGCGCCTACCGTCAGCCTCGAAGACTTCAGCATCGACTGGATCAAGCAGCCGCCGCTGCCTGCGCTCAAGCGGGCGCTGATCGCCGAAGTGGCGCGCATGACCGGCATGATGCACCGCGCCGGGGTCAACCACCGCGACTGCTACATCTGTCACTTCCTGCTGCACACCGACCGACCGATCACCCCAGCTGAGCTCAAGCTCTCGGTGATCGACCTGCACCGCGCGCAGACCCGGTCGAAGATCACTCTGCGCTGGCGCAACAAGGATCTGGCGGCCCTGTATTTCTCGGCCCTGGACATTGGCCTGACGCGCCGCGACAAGCTGCGCTTCCTCAAGGGCTACTTCCAGCAGCCACTGCGCCAGATTCTGGCCGAGGAGGCCGCACTGTTGTCCTGGCTCGAGGGCAAGGCGGAAAAGCTCTACGCACGTAAACAGCGGTACGGAGATGCGCTCTGATGGCGAGCTGGAACCTGGACCCTGCCTATCAGGCATTGGCGCAAGATTTCGGCAGTCTGGAAGCGGTATTCGCCCTGCAGGGCGAGCACCTGACCCGTGATCCGCTGTCCGAGGTCATTCGTGTCAAGCGCGATGGCGTCAACTATTACGTCAAGCGCTACACCGGTGCTGGCAAGAACCTGCGGCGTTACCTGGGCAAGCCCCGGGTCAAGTCCGAGTGGCAGAACCTCAAGCGCTTCGCCAAGTGGGGCATTCCCACTGCCGATGTGGTGGCCTGGGGGCTGGAACGGTGTGGCCTGGCTTATTCACGCGGGGCGCTGATCACTCGGGAACTGCCGCACACCGAGGATCTTTCGGTGCTGGCCGACCGTCACGATCCACGGCTCAAGGATCGGCGCTGGGTCGATGTGGTCAGTCGTCAATTGGCGGCCTATACCCGGGTCATGCATGACCATCGCTTTACCCATAACGATTTGAAGTGGCGCAACCTGCTGATCGACGATCAGGACCGGTTGTACCTGATTGACTGTCCGAACGGCGATTTCTGGCGTGGATTCTGGCTCAAGTACCGGATCACCAAGGACCTGGCCTGCCTGGACAAGGTGGCCAAGTATCATTTGTCCGCGACTCAGCGCCTGCGCTTTTATCTGCAATATCGCCAGCGCGACCGCCTGAGTGCCGCCGACAAGGAGCGTATTCGCCACGTGGTGAGATTTTTCGAGGGGCGTGAATGAGCGATTTCCTGGCGTCCGAGGAACGTGCGCTGCTGGAGCGCAACGGCCTTGGCACTTTTGACCAGCTGTGGGCTACGCAATTGGATGCGGTGGACGAGCCTAATACCAGTCGCGGCGGTTGCAGCAGTGTCTTCCGTCTGGATGTAGAGGGGCAGGGGTTCTACCTCAAGCGGCAGACCAACTACCTGACCCGGACCCTGCATCGGCCTTTCGGCGAGCCCAGCTTTGCCCGTGAGTTCCGCAATATTCGCCGCTATCAGCAGTTGGGGATTCCCGCGTTGCAGGCGGTGTTCTTCGGTATGCGCAAGGTCGCGGGGGAATCCAGGGCGATCCTCCTGACTCGTGCCCTGGATGGCTGGGATGATCTGGATGGGTTGCTGCTGCAGTGGGACCAGCTCAGTGACCTTCAGCGTCAAGCCGTGCTCAGGGCTTGTGGGCAACTGGCCCGGCAACTGCACAGCCGGCGCCAGGTGCATGGCTGCTTCTATCCCAAGCATATTTTCCTGCGGGCCAGCGGCGACGGTTATCAAGCGCAGTTGATCGACCTGGAGAAAACCCGGCCCCTGCTGTTTGGCCAGCGTGATCGGGTCAAGGATCTCGAACCCTTGTTGCGTCGGGCTTCAGTGTGGAGTGCCGATGAGGTGCGCTGCTTGCTGGCGGCCTACCTGGATCAGCCCCTGGACAGCTCCCTGGTGGATGCCTGGGTCGCTCGTCTCAGTACTCGCAGCAGTCACAAGGAATCTCGCTGATGCGTTTGTCCGAGCTGAAAGACAGTGGGCGTAGCCCGGCGTTGCCCTTGAGCCTGGACCTGGCGGACGCCGCCGGCCCGGCGCAGTTGCAATTGTTGACCTTGCTGCGAGTGTTGCCCGGGCAACGCTATGTGGGTGCCGGGGTCTGGCGCGGCCGGCCGGTGTTGGCCAAGTTGCTGGTGGGGCCCAAGGCCGCACGCCATTTTCAGCGGGAATTGAAGGGTGTGCGCCTGCTGGCGGAGCAGGGCCTGACCACGCCTTTGCTGTTGGCGGACGGTTTGCAGGATGGCGAGGGCGGCTGGCTGCTGTTCGAGTTCCTGGAGGGCGCGCAAAGCCTCGGCGAGGCCTGGAAGCAGGTGGAAACACTGCCGGTGCTGGCGGATGAGCAGGCTGCAGTGCTGGCGCAGGCGCTTAGGGCGATCGGCCAGCTGCATGCCAAGGGCCTGTGGCAGGAAGACCTGCACTTGGACAATCTGCTGCGTCACGGCGCACAGCTGCATTTGATCGATGGTGCAGGGATCTGTGTCGAGGAGGCCGGCAAGCCGCTGTCTCGCTCCAGGGTCCTGGAGAATCTCGGGGTGTTCTTTGCTCAACTGCCCAAGAGCCTGGAGCCTTTCACCGAAGAGTTGCTGGTGCACTACCTATTGAGCAATGCCGAGCATGCCTTGCCCCTGGAAGCCCTGCAGAAGCAGGTGGACAAGGTGCGTGGCTGGCGCCTGCGGGACTTTCTCAAGAAGGTCGGCCGTGAATGCACGCTGTTCAGCGTGCAGCGTGGACCGTTTGCGTTGCGCGCGATTCGCCGTGAGGAAGAGGCGGCGATGCTGCCGGTGCTTGAACAGGCCGACACCCTGCTGGACCAGGGTCACTTGTACAAGACCGGTGGCGCAGCCAGTGTCGGTCGGGTCGAGGTGGCGGGGCGCAGCCTGGTGGTCAAGCGCTACAACATCAAGGGCTTCGCCCATTGGCTCAAGCGTTTCTGGCGCCCGAGCCGAGCCTGGCATTCCTGGCGCGAAGGCAATCGCCTGGCGTTTCTGGGGATCGCCACGCCCAAGCCCCTGGCGTTGTTGGAGACGCGTTTTCTCTGGCTGCGGCGCCGTGCCTATCTGGTCACCGAGTACTTGCCGGGACCGGACATCATCGAGCGCTTTGCTCCGTTCGTAGTCAGTGGTGATGCGCCGGAGTCGGAATTGCAGGCCCTGGACCAGCTCTTTGCCGAGTTGATCAAGGAGCGCATCAGTCATGGCGACTTCAAGGGGCACAACCTGTTCTGGCAAGAGGACCGCTGGGCACTGATCGATCTGGATTCCATGTGCCAGCACCACAGCCTGAGGAGTTTCGCGCCGGCTTATGCCCGTGATCGCGCACGTTTCATGCGCAATTGGCCAGAAAACAGCAATTTGTATCAAGTGATTGATCGGCGCTTGCCAAAGACTGCGCAGGCCGCTGAGGCCTGACCTGCGACCTATAGCCGCTGCCGCGCTCGATATCCGGGACCTTGCGTGGGCCTCAAGAGTGCATCTCCTGCGGCGCCTCGCAGGCTTTGGTGGCGGCTACAGGGATGGCTGGGGGAGCGTGTAGTACGCTGCCCCTGGGCTCGCGGCTTGCCGCTAGAGGCTTGCCCCGGCTTTTACGTTATAATCCCGCCCTTTCGTTGTTTCTCGCCCCTTGCGAGCACACTTTATTTTCAAGGCGCATTGCGCCCGCATGCAGACTAAACGAGGCTAGACCCCTGTGGCATTGACGATTCTTGGCCTGTCCGGCGCCCTTAGCCATGATCCTTCAGCAGCCCTGTACATCGATGGCAAGCTGATCGCCGCCGCTGAAGAAGAGCGTTTCGTGCGCGACAAGCATGCAAAGAACCGCATGCCCTATGAGTCGGCGAAGTTCTGCCTGGAGCAGGCCGGGATCAAACCCTCCGACGTCGATGTGGTAGCGATTCCGTTTGCCCCGATCAGCCTGTTCGGCAAGGCCCGCTGGCATTACGCCAAGCGCTACTGGTATGCCCCGGACCGTGCCCTCGATGCGATCCTGATGGGCAACCGTCGCTACAAGCGCTATCGCAACAAGATCGTCTGGTGCCTGGAGCAACTGGGTTTTGATCCGAAGAAGATCAAGATCGAGCCGGTGGAGCATCACCTGGCTCACGCCTCCAGCGCTTACCACTGTTCGGGCTTCAAGGAGAAAACCGCGATCCTCGGGATCGACGGCAAGGGTGAGTACGCCACCACGTTCTTCGGCTACGGCGAAAACGGCAAGATCCACAAGATCAAGGAATTTTTCGATCCGGACTCCCTGGGCGGCCTCTATGGCGCGATCACTGAGTTCCTCGGCTTCGAGATGCTCGATGGCGAGTTCAAGGTCATGGGCATGGCTCCGTACGGCGATGCCAGCAAGTACGACTTCTCGCGCCTGGCCAGTTTTGAAAACGGCGAGTTGGTGATCAACACCGATTACGCCAACGTCATCGGCCTGCGTCGTTACAAAGAGAAGGGCAAGGGTTTCTACTTCTCGCCAAAACTCATCGAGTGGCTGGGTCCCAAGCGCGAAGGCGACATCGCCGACGAGCCTTACATCCACTATGCGGCGAGCATGCAAGCGCTGTTCGAAAAGCTGGCCCTGCAGATGATCGACCACTACCTGGGCGACATCCTCAAGGAAACCGGCAAGCTGGCCTTCGCCGGCGGCTGCGCGCTGAACGTCAAGCTGAACCAGAAGATCATTGCCCGTCCCGAGGTCAAGGAGCTGTTCGTGCAGCCGGCTTCCGGCGACGCCGGCACCGCAGTGGGTGCCGCCGCCTACGTTTCCCATGCCCGTGGGGTGCCGGTCGAGAAGATGGAACACGTCTATCTTGGCCCGTCCTACAGCAACGAAGACGTGATCGCCGCCTGCGCCCGTCACCCGAACAAGCCAGCCTGGCGGCAGATCGACAACACTCCGGAGCGGATCGCCAAGATCATGGTCGACGGCAACCCGGTGGCCTGGTTCCAGGGGCGCATGGAGTTCGGTCCGCGTGCCTTGGGCGGTCGTTCGATCATTGGTTGCCCGAGCGCCAGCGGTGTCGCCGACCGGATCAACGAGCAGATCAAGTTCCGCGAGCGCTGGAGGCCTTTCTGCCCGTCGATGCTCGACACCGTTGGTCCGCAGATGATCAAGGTCGACCATCCGGCGCCGTTCATGACCTTCACTTTTGAAGTGTCTGAAGAGTGGAAAAGCCGGGTGCCGGAAGTGGTCCACGAGGACGGTACGTCCCGGGCCCAGGTGCTCAAGCGCGAATACAATCCGCGCTACTACGACATGATGAAGGCCCTGGAAGTCCTGACCGGCAACGGTGTGTCGCTGAACACCTCGTTGAACCGCCGTGGCGAACCGATGATCTGCTCGCCGACCGATGCCCTGAACATGTTCTTTGGGTCCGATCTGCAGTACCTGATCATGGAAGACATTCTGGTGGTCAAAGACGGCGTGGACCCTTATGACACGCTCGGCTGAACGCCATGTGCTGCAGTTCTGCCACGGCTATGACGGGCCGTTCCTGGACTGTGCCCGGCAATACGCCAACCTGTTCGCGGGCAGCGGCTATCGGGTGACCACGGTGTTTCTGACCGGGGCCGCCGATGCCGATGTCGCCGCGGGCTGCGCCTCCGATGAAGTGCTGTTCATGGAGTACAGCTCCAAGGCCATTCGTGGCCTGAAGCTGGGGGCCATCCGTGACATGCGCAAGATTGCCGCCTCGCGCAATTTCAGCTTCTGCATCGCCCATCGTTTCAAGCCGATTTACATCGCCTTGCTGGGCACCCGCTTGCCGGTGATTGGTGTCCATCATGCGTTTTCCGATTACAAGCGCGGCAGCCGCAAGTTCTTTGCCCAGCTGTTCCGCAAGCGCCTGAGCCTGCTCGGGGTGTCCGATGCGGTGCGTGACGACATGCGCGCCTGCCTGCCGAAATGGCCGGCGCAGCGCATTCAGACCCTGTACAACCGCATCGACCTTGAGGCCCTGCAGGCCGAGCAACTGAGCGCTGCCCAGGCCCGCAGCGAGCTGGGCCTGTCCGCCGATGCCTGGATTGTCGGCAACGTCGGGCGCCTGCACCCGGACAAGGACCAGGCCACCTTGCTGCGTGGCTTTGCCGCGGCCGTGCCGCAGTTGCCGGCACACAGCCAACTGGCGATTCTTGGAACCGGGCGTCTGGAAAAAGACCTGAAATCCCTGGCCCGCGAACTGGGGGTTGCCGATCGCGTGCTGTTCCTTGGGCAGGTGTCCCAGGCCCGACGTTATTTCCGCGCCTTCGATGTGTTCGCCCTGAGTTCCGATCATGAGCCGTTTGGCATGGTCCTGCTGGAGGCCATGGCCGCTGGCGTGCCGCTGCTGGCCACCGCCTGTGGCGGTGCCCGGGAAGTGGTCGAGGGAGTGGGCATCCTGTTCCCTCTGGGGGACGTCGAGCATATGGCGCAAGGGCTGCAGCATCTGGCCGCGATGGACGATCACCAGCGCCGGGTCTGTGCCGAGCTGATGCTCGATCGCTTGCGCGAGCGGTTCTCCGACCGTGCGGTACGCGACGTATTCTGGCGTTTGCCGCAAGTCACCGATCTGACCGCGAGGGGCTGATGCTCAATCGATTTCAAGGCTGGCGCGAACGTGGCTGGTCAGTCATTGACGCATCGACCTATGCCGAGGCCTGGCAGCGTTTTGGCGGCAGCGTAGCAACTCATCCGCAGGTGGTAGAGCAGTTGGCGGACCTGGCGCAGATCCCGGTGCGTTATCTGGCCTGGGAGCACAACGGCCAGTTGCAGGCCGCCATCGCTACCTGGGGCCGGGACTTGGCGTTGTCCAAGGACGTGCTCAAGCGTGCCGGCAAGAAAGGGTTGTTCGATATTGGCAATGCCGAGCTGATCCTACCGGCTGCCGCAGATGCCCAGGCGCCGTTGCGCCATCGCGGGCGTTATCTTTCCGCGTTGAACGAAGGGCGTTTCAGCACTCTCAAGCCTCAGGCCGAACAACTGGCCATGGCTCGTACCCCGGAAGAACTGTCGAAGAAGTTTCGCTACAACCAGCGTCGTGAACTGCGCCTGTTGGAAGAGGCGGGCGGGTTGGTGCGGCCTGTCAGTGATTTCACCAGTCCTGAACTGGCGGCCATCTACTGTGATCTGTTCCAGCGTCGCTGGGGCTTTGCCGCCACTGGCGCCGAACGTATGGCCGAGGTTCTGGAACGCTTGCGCGAGCTGCTGATTGGCTCGGTAATTTTCCTCAACGATGCACCGATTGCCGTGCAGTTGATCTATCGGGTCGAAGCGCCGGAGTGGATCAGCGTCGAGTACGTCAATGGTGGTGTCGATCCGGAGACCCGCGAGTTCAGCCCGGGTAGTGTGCTGAGTTTTCTCAACACCCAGAGTGCCTGGGAGCAGGCTCGTGCGTTGAACAAGCCGTTGCGGTTTTCCTTCGGTCGCGCTGACCGTGAGTACAAGGACCGTTGGTGTAATCCTGTGCCGGTTTTCCAGGTGTGAGTCAGCCCATGAGTCGTAAGCAGCAACTGCTCAAGCGCCATCGTCGTAATAAACGCATTGCTCTGCTGGTCGGATTGGCGCTGCTGCTGCTGGTTGGTGTGCTGGTGGCTTGGTGGTTGCCGGTGCTGCTGGCTGTTCTTGGCTGGCTGGCCCATGAGGCCTGGTTTGCCGACCACTTGTTCTATTCGCCCAAAGACGACTATCGCTACGACTTCGGCAGTGACGCACAGCCAGTCGCGGTGCGCCTGGAGGCGGGGCGCCTGCTGCTGGGCTCGCCGCAGGAGTGGGCCGGGAATGAGACCCTGGTCCTTGGGGTGCAGGTCAAGAGCTCCTGGCTGGGACGTTTGCTTGATCCGGCGATTGAAGTGCGGGGCGGTTCGAGCATTGATCGTCAGGTATTCGAGCGTGGGGTCAATGGCCTGCGCTATCTCAATCTCAGTGGCCTGGCCGGTCCCTTGGCCAGCGGCGAGTTGCAATTGCGCGGGCGCTTCTGCCGGATACAGATCCAGCCACAGTTGATGGTCTGGCGTGATCCTGACTACCGGCGCCAGCGGGTGATGGTGATTGCCCCCCATGCCGACGATGCTGAATTGGCAGCATTTGGTCTGTACAGCCAGGCCGATGAAGCCTGGATCGTGACCCTGACCGCAGGGGAAATCGAGGCCGAGCATTACCAGGCCATGGGCCTGAACCCTGCAGAGGCGGCGCGGGTCAAGGGACGTCTACGGGCCTGGGACAGTATTACGGTGCCTCGTTGGGCGGGAGTCCCGGAGTCCCATTGCGTGCAACTGGGCTATTTCTGCCTGCAACTGCCCGCCATGCAGGCTGCCCCTGAGCAGCCGATGGCCTCTCGCGAGGCGCAATTGAGCGATATCCGCCTGTTCCGCCAGTTCAATCCGTTCCCGTTGCCCGCCGACCTGGATGGGCAGCCGACCTGGAACAATCTTCTAGCCGACCTGCGTGCGCTGTTGCTCAAGGCGCGCCCCGAAGTGATAGTGCTGCCGCACCCGACACTGGACCCTCATCCCGATCACATCTGTGCCCAGGCGGCGCTGATGCAGGCTCTGGAAGGGCTGGAGTGGCAGCCGACCAGCATCCTTGGTTACGCCAATCACCTGCATGACAATGACCGCTGGCCGATGGGCGATTCGGGCGCGGGCATTGCCTTGCCCCCCGTTTTTGACTCGGGCACGGTGCTGCGTCCATGGTGCCTGGCGCTTTCTCAGGTCGAGCAATATGACAAAGCCATGGCGCTGGGCATGATGCATGACCTGCAGCCGAAAATGCCGTTCAAGCGGCGCCTGCGCAGGTCGATACAGCAGCTTATGGCCCTCAGAAAACCTTCGGCCCTTGGGGAGAATGAGTTCTTTCGCAAGGCGGTCAGGCGGCATGAGCTGTTCTGGCTGTTGAAGTCGCGCTAAACCGACATAACCATAGGGGCGCTTTGTACCCCTAATTCGACAGTGAGTCTTTTGTGATCAATCCTCGCCCGCGAATCTTGTTTCTCATGCCCTACTTCGGCAGTTGGCCCTTCTGGATGCCGTTTTTCCTTGAAAGCTGCCGACGTAATCCGGATATCGACTGGCTATTTTTCAGCGACTGCGGGATCCCGGACAATCTGCCGCCGAACGTCAGCCATGAAAGCATCAGCTTTGCCGATTACTGCGCCTTGGTATCCCAGCGTCTGGATATCGATTTTGCGCCCACGGCCGCCTACAAGCTCTGTGATATCAGGCCGGCGTTTGGGCATATCCATCTTGATCGGCTGGAGGGCTACGACTTCTGGGCCTTCGGCGATATCGACCTGATCTACGGTGATCTGCGAGCCTACTTCACCGCGGATCGCCTGGCGAAGTATGACCTGTTCTCCACCCACGAGCGGCGAGTGGCCGGGCACTTGTGCCTGATACGCAACAATGTCCGCCAGCGTGAATTGTTCAGGAAGATCAAGGACTGGCAGGTGCGCTTTACCGACCAGAAGCATCATGCACTGGATGAGGGAGCCTTCAGTCGGATTTTCCTCTGGCGCAAGAATTTCCCGGAGCCGCTGTTCAAGTTGGTCGGCAAGTTCAATCCGTGGCGCCGTCGCAGTGAGTTCACCGAGGCGTTCAGCACTCCGGGCGGAGTCATCAAGTGGCATGACGGCAGTCGCGATTTTCCGTCGTGCTGGTACTGGAAGGATGGGCGTCTGACCAATGATCGCGACGCCGGCCGCGAGTTTCCGTACTTCCACTTTGTGTGCTGGAAGCGCAATGAATGGTCGGGCTTGGCGCCTGATGCACAGGCGGTCAAGGCCTTGGCCAGTGAGTCGTCCTGGCTCATCGATGCCACAGGTTTTCACCGGGGAGAGTTATGAGCCAGCGCTTCAAGGTCCTGCAATTGCAGCCGGACTACAACGTCAAATCCCACGATTTCGCGGACCTGGCAGAACAGATCGTCAAGGCCTTGCCGACTGAGCGCTATGAGGTCACGGCAGCGTTTCTGAAAGGTCGCCCCGGGCCGGCCGACCCTGTAAGCCGGGCCGCCCACTCGGTGTATTTCGAATTTTCCGACAAGTCCCTCAAGGGGATGCGTCTGGGGGCCATGTGGCGGCTGTATCAGTTTTGCCGCAGGGAAAAGTTCGATGTGGTGATCTGCAATCGCTTCAAACCAGTGAACATGATGCTGACGCTCAACCGCTGGTTGAAGGTTCCGTTGTGTATCGGTATCTCCCATGGGTTCGGCGAGTACGACCGCTGGTACCGGCGACGCCAGGCCCAGCGCCTGATCGATCGGCATTGGCGTTTTGTCGGTGTGTCGCCCGCGGTCAAGCAGTACCTGCTGGATTGCCAGTGCGGTTTCACCGAGCAGAACACCTGGGCCATCACCAACGCCATCGATCTTGAGCAGGCCGAAGCCTTGCAGCATTCGCGCGAACGCTCTCGAGAGCTGTTGGGGCTGGATCCGTCGGTGCGCCTGATTGGCGCCTTGGGGCGGTTGGTACCGGTAAAGGGCCACACCTATCTGCTACAGGCATTTGCCCAGCTCAAGGACAAGTATCCGCAGGCGCAGTTGGCGATCATCGGCGCGGGTCGTGAAGAGTCCAATCTGCGAGCCGAGATCGAGCGCCTGGGGCTGCAGGGCCGGGCCCACCTGTTGGGCTTCAAGGAAAACGCCCTGCAGTACGTGCGCGCCTTCGATATCTGGACCATGCCGTCACTGGCTGAAGGCCTTGGGCTGGCGTTGCTCGAAGGCATGAGTGGGCAGTTGCCAGTGATCGCCTCGAACGTACCGGCGATGCTGCCGCTGATCGAGGGGGCTGGTGGTCTTGCCGTGGAGCCTGCCAATGTGCAGGCCCTGCTGGAGGCCTTGGACAAGTACCTCGGGCTGTCCGACGCAGAGCTGGCGGACAAGGGGCAGCAAGCCTATCGCTATTTGCGGCAAGAACATGACATCGATGTATTCCGCCAGGAATACCTCCAACTGATCGACTCGGGCTTGAGTCAGGCGGGCAAGAGGCAGGAATGACAGACCAGCAACCTGTAGTGACGGTGATCATCGCCTCCTACAACCACGCGCCCTACATCGAGCAGAGCATTCTCAGTGTGCTCAACCAGAGCTATTCGAACATCGAGTTGCTGGTGGTCGATGATGGCTCCAGTGATGACAGTGTCGAGCGTATCCGGCGCTTGCAGGAGCAGCATGGCTTCGACTTCCGGGTCCAGCAGAATCAGGGCCTGACCAACACCCTCAATGGCGCCATCGCACGATCCAAAGGCAGCCTGATCGTGCCCTTCGGCTCCGACGACATCATGTTGCCCGAGCGTATCGCGACGCAGGTGGCCTATATGGACGGCAAGCCCGAGGTTGGGATCTGCGCCGGCAATATCGAACTGATCGACAGTGAGGGCAATCTGTTTCCCGAGAAGCGCCAGCGCCGTGACGTACCGTTCCGACGCCTGGACTTTGACGACATGTTTCTTGAGCGCAAGCCTTATCCGCCGGCCCCGACGCTGATGATTCGTCGTGAGGCGCTGGAGAAGGTTGGTGGTTTCGATCCGAATATCCGCCTGGAAGACTTGTTGATCGAGTTGAAGATCACCCATGCGGGCTACTTCATCGATGGCTTGAATGTATTGATGGCGCGTTATCGCAAGCACGCCACCAACTCGTACAAAAACCACCGTTTCATGATCGACAACATCCTGCGTACCTATGCCCTGTTCAGCGACCATCCGCTGTACGACGAGGTGCGCTACAAGTTTCTCAGCTCGATGTTCCTCAAGGTCTCCAACCGTGACCGGACACTGGCCCGAGAGCTGCTGGCACAGATTCCCTTCAAGGCCTGGAACAAGAAAACCTGGCGTGGGCTGGCGCGCTTGTACTTTTCGCCGTTGGAAAAAGACTGAAGAGGCGTAGGTAATGGGCTGGATTCAACGCTTTCTTGAAAAGCGCGCCAAGCGTGCGATCCGCAAGCTGCCGAAGATCGAACGCGGCGTGGTGCGTTTCCAGCAGCATTATCCGGGGTACAGCATTGGGCGTGGCAGCTACGGCTTGCCCGAGGTGCATGACTGGCAAGAGGGCTCGACCCTGAGCATTGGGGCGTACTGCTCGATTGCCGAGGGCGTGCAGATTTTCCTCGGTGGACACCACCGGGCGGATTGGGTCAGCACTTATCCGTTCCCGGCGATGCTGCCCCAGGCCGCGCATATCAGTGGATACGCTGTCACCAATGGTGATGTGAAGGTTGGTAATGATGTCTGGCTGTGTTCCAACAGCACCCTGTTGTCAGGTGTGACCATTGGCCATGGTGCAATTATTGCGGCAGGAGCCCTGGTCACCAAGGATGTCGAGCCTTATGCGGTGGTTGGTGGCAACCCGGCACGCTTCCTGCGCTGGCGTTTTCCCGAAGAACAGCGTCTGCAACTTCTGCAGAGTGCCTGGTGGGATTGGCCTGAGGCTGAGTTGCACGGGTTGGCCGACAAGCTCTGCAGTGATGATATCGAGGGCTTTCTGGACTATGCCCGGCAACGCTCAGCCTGACTGCTGGGGCCAATAGCGGCTCTCAGCCATAACTCTTGCCTGACTTGACCCGGACAACCCTCACGGGCTGCCTGGATCAAGTGTGGGCGTTGCTGTGGCTCAGTGAGCGCCTTGACGCTCACTGCCCACAGGCAGCGCTTTCAATAGCCTTGTAGCCAGTGACGCTGAGGTCGGTAGTGCATAACCGGCCTGCAGCGCGCCCAGGTGCTCCTGGAACAACCAGCCACGGTCTTCGCTATAACGCTGCATGTGCCGCAGATTGCGCTGGCGTAGCGAGGTTCTTAGCGCAGAGGGGTAGACCCGCAGGTCGGCAAGATCGATCAGGCCGAACTCGCCATTTTCCAGCACCAGCACATTTGCCAGGTGCAGCGAGCGGAAGTACACCCCCTGCTCATGCAGCTTGGCCATGAACGTACCGAAGCTCTTGATCAGCTTCGCGCGCTGCTCGGCGGTGTCGGCCGACTGCAGGCGTTGGCGCAGGGTTTGCCCGGGCAGGGGCTGGTAGCGCACGGCGTTGCTGCCGTCTGCGAGGCGGTAGAGCCCGAGGATGATCGGCGCAGCAATACCCAGTTCGCGCAGTTGCTCGCTGTTGTTGGCAAAACGCTCGGAGTAGGGATTGAAACCGCCGGAGGTGTACCAGTGGCGGGGGCGGAACAGCTTGAAGAAGCTGCCGTCCTCCAGGCACAGGACTTTGGGGCCCAGGCCATCGGCCTCGATTACCTGGGCGTTGGCGGTCAACTGTTCGGCGGCGGCAGGCGTGAGCAATTGCACCGCCAGGGCAGGCGAACGCCTGGCCCGCTGGCCTATGCACAGGGCGGCGATCAGTGCCAGGGGAATCCACAGCAGGAACCAGTGCTCCTTGGGGCGCGAGAGAATCCCGCCGCCCTCGGTCAGGCCGGCCCCTATGCCGAACATCAGCCAGGTCGAGGCCAGGATCATCAGTGGGGTCGCACGCAGCTGCCAGCTTTTGAACAGGGCCCAGGCCTGCATGAACAACCACGGCAGCAAGCCGAAGATGCCCACATAGTAGAGAACCCCCAAGGCAAAGTTGTGCGGCTCTTGCAGAAGGAAGCCGATGCCCGGGTCCAGAGACAGGCTGGCGTTATAGCCATGGCCGATCCATGGGTGGTTGGCAATCTGCTCCAGCGCCAGGCGCCAGAGATCGAAACGCGAAGAACTGCCACGCTCCAGGAGCATCTGCGAGAACAGCAGCACCACCGCCGTGCCACCTGCCAGCATGCCCGCAAGCAGCATCAGCGAGCGGCGGTTCCAGCTGATGAAACTCAGCCAGAGGGCGGCCAGAGTCAGTGCCACCAAGGGCGTTCTGGAGCCCGTAGCGATCAGCGCGGCGAACATGATGGTCATGGCTGGAACACTCAGCCAGAGCATCTGGTAGCGGCGACAAGTCATGCTCAGGCATAACCAGTACACACAGAAGAAACCGAAGACATGGGAGCTCAGCAGCGGGTTGTCAAAAGCTCCGGCGCCGATCATGCGTAAATCGGGGGTGTGATAACGAACGAAGACATACAGATTGAAGATCGAGGCGATGAGCGCAATGATCGCGGCGCAGAAGATCAGGGGCTGCAGTATTTCGCTGCGATAGCGAACCAGCAGGGCGCAGCCGGCAAACAGCATCAGGAGGTGCAGGGGGACTTTGATCTCTCCCAACACGCTATCGACCGGAGGGCTCCAGGCAAGGCTGACAATGGCCCAGGTACAGAACAGCAGCATGGCAACAAAGATTGGCTCGCGTACCAGTCCTTTCAGCTCGCTGGGGCGTGTGCACAGGGCAATCAGTACCGGAATGCTGAACAGCCCGTAGTAGATCTTGTGCAGCATGCTTCGCCCGGGAAGAAAAAACATCGCGCAGAGAAGCAATAGATAGCCAATCGGCAAGATCCATAGGCAAATGAAATCGAATACTCGATTGGACGTGTTGCTGAGCGCATTCAGTTGCATGCTGGGAGCTTCGTTCCAGAAATGAAGTCGGCCATGATAGCGACTATTGCCAGGTACTGTCGTTTGTCAGCTGAACAATTGCTGGCACTCGGGGATTGTCAGCGTGCTTAGGAAGCTGTGCTAAAGTCAGCCTCCTTTTTGACGACATTCGCGTGATATGACCGACTCCAGTCCCAGCGCAAGCCCCTCGAGCTTGAAAATCTACTTCCGTCTGCTCGGCTATGTGCGGCCATATATTGGTCTGTTCCTCATCAGCATCGTCGGGTTCTTGATCTTCGCATCGACCCAGCCGATGCTCGGCTACATCCTCAAGTATTTTGTCGACGGCTTGTCCAATCCCGACGCTGCGTTGTTCCCCTCGGTTCCCTATCTGCGGGACATGCGCCTGCTGCAGGCGGTGCCGCTACTGATCGTATTGATCGCGGCCTGGCAGGGCCTGGGCTCCTACCTGGGCAACTACTTTCTAGCCAAGGTCTCCCTGGGGCTGGTGCATGACCTGCGAGTACAGCTGTTCAACAACTTGCTGACACTGCCCAACCGCTATTTTGACAAGCACAACTCCGGGCACCTGATCTCGCGCATCACCTTCAACGTGACCATGGTCACCGGAGCGGCCACGGACGCGATCAAGGTCGTGATCCGTGAAGGCATGACGGTGATCTTCCTGTTTGCTTCGTTGCTGTGGATGAACTGGCGCTTGACCCTGGTGATGATCGCCATCCTGCCGCTGATCGCCATCATGGTTCGCACCGCCAGCAAGAAATTCCGCAAACAGAGCAAGAAAATCCAGGTGGCCATGGGTGATGTGACCCATGTGGCCTCGGAAACCATCCAGGGCTATCGCGTGGTACGCAGCTTTGGCGGCGAGACTTATGAGCAGCAGCGCTTTCTTGCCGCAAGCCAAGGTAATACCGACAAACAACTGCGCATGACCCGCACCGGTGCCATCTACACCCCGATGCTGCAACTGGTGATCTACAGCGCCATGGCGGTGCTGATGTTCCTGGTGCTGTACCTGCGCGGTGATGCTTCTGCGGGCGAGATGGTTGCCTACATCACCATGGCCGGCCTGCTGCCCAAGCCGATCCGCCAGCTGTCCGAAGTCAGCTCTACTATCCAGAAGGGCGTAGCGGGCGCGGAAAGCATTTTCGAGCAGTTGGACGTCGAGCCGGAAATCGACCGTGGCACCGTGGAACACGCCAGCATCAGTGGGCACCTGGAAGTGCGTAATCTGAGCTTCACCTACCCGGGAACCGAGCGTCAGGTGCTCGATGACATCAGTTTCAGTATTGAGCCCGGGAAAATGGTGGCTCTGGTGGGGCGTTCCGGTAGCGGTAAATCCACCCTGGCCAACCTGATCCCGCGTTTCTATCACCACGACCAGGGCCAGATCCTCCTGGACGGCACCGAGATTGAGGACTATCGCCTGCTCAACCTGCGTCGGCATATTGCCCAGGTCACCCAGCACGTCACCCTGTTCAGCGATACCGTGGCCAACAATATCGCCTATGGCGACCTGGCTGGGGCGCCGCGTGCGGATATCGAGAAGGCCGCCACCGATGCCTATGCCATGGATTTCATCGCCCAGCTGCCCGAGGGGCTCGACACCCAGGTGGGTGAGAACGGCGTGCTGCTTTCGGGTGGCCAGCGTCAGCGCCTGGCGATTGCCCGGGCCTTGTTGAAAAACGCGCCGCTGCTGATTCTCGACGAAGCCACCTCGGCCCTGGATACCGAGTCCGAGCGGCATATCCAGGCTGCTCTGGACAAGGTCATGAAAGGGCGTACCACCTTGGTGATCGCCCACCGCCTGTCGACCATCGAGAAAGCTGATCTGATCCTGGTCATGGATCAGGGGCGAATTGTCGAGCGCGGTACCCACGCTGAGCTGCTGGCGCAGAACGGCTATTACGCGCGGTTGAATGCCATGGGGCTGGAAGAGCCCGTACCCACTGGGATTGCCTGACCGTTAGCGGGGCGCGAGCAGGCTCGCTCCCCGCTATATCCAGGGTGTGCAAGGCACCTTGATATCATTTGTATTGCCCGCGTTACATTCTTGACCAAGCTTAAATAATTCTGCCTTTCACGCTTGTTATGGTTGCCCCCTGAATCGTCGAATTGATCGAGAGGGCCATCCTTCTCGCGTGGGTACCGGAATGTTGCAACGCTTTGTCTGGAAGTTGATCCCTAAGCCCCAGCGTAACTTTCTGCTCGGGCGCCTGTCGGTGGTGGATCGTCAGGTGGTGAACAAATCCATGTCCGCCAATGTGCGCTTCCCTGATGCCTTCGCGCGCCGTTCTTGCCTGTTCATTCATGTGCCCAAGTGTGCCGGCAGCAGCATCTGCTCGGCCTTGTTCGACGGCTGGATGCCCGGGCACCTGCCGCTGTACTGGTATGAACAGCAATTTCCCGAGGCGTTTGCCAGCAGTTTCAAGTTTGCCTTCGTCCGCGATCCCCTGGAGCGTGCCTACTCGGCCTATGCCTTTCTGCGAGGCAATCAACTGGGGCGGCGGGACCAGGCCGCGCAAAGGCTGGTGGCGCACTACCGCGACTTCGATGACTTTGTCTGCCGCTGGCTGCACGCGGAAACCATCCACAAACAGATGCACTTTGCCGCCCAGAGTGATTTTCTCACCGATTCACTGGGGCGAATGTCTCTGGATTTCCTTGGCTATCAGGAACACCTGCAGCGAGATTTCCACCTACTTTGCGAGCACCTGGGCACTGCAGCGCAACTGACTCATGTCAACAGCACCCAGGAGCGTCAAAGCACCCCCGTCAGGGACTTCTGCTCGGTACGTACGCGGCGCCTGGTGCGTCGGGTTTATCAACGTGACTACGAGATGCTTGGTTATGAATAAGCTTGCATATGCGCCTCTGGAGCAACCGCAGATTCGCCCTTATACCCTGTCACTCTCGACAGAGGCCCGGGCAGCCCTCAAGCACCAGCAGCCAGGGTGCGTCTGGCTCACCGGATTATCGGGGGCCGGCAAGTCAACCTTGGCCAACCTGCTGGAGTTGCGACTCAACGAACTGGGAATGCATACCTTCGTCCTTGATGGCGACAACGTGCGCAGTGGTCTGTGCAGCGATCTGGGAATGGGAGTCGAGGCGCGCAAGGAAAATATCCGTCGCATGGCCGAAGTGGCGCGCTTGATGGTGGACGCCGGTCTGCTGGTGATCGTCTCGGCGATTTCTCCCTTTCGGGCGGAGCGCGATGCCGCTCGGGCGTTGTTCGGCCCCGGACAGTTCTTCGAGGTGTATGTCAGTACCCCGTTCGACACCTGTGCCCGACGCGATCCCAAAGGCTTGTATCAGGCGGCGCTGCAAGGGCGGATAAAGGATTTCACCGGAATTGACAGCCCCTATGAGGCGCCGTTGCAGGCCGATTGCGAAATCGATACAGAGGCAGTGGAACTGCCAGAGGCGATCCGTCGCCTGCTGCTGCTCCTGCAGCGGAAATAAACGGCGAAAATTCTTCGTCGGCCCCACTCAAGCCATTGAACTAGGCGGCGCCAACCCTGTGTTAATATCGCGCCCCTGTTCATTTTGTATGTGGGATGCTCCATGAAGTTGTCCATGCCGCGATTCGATCAAGCCCCTGTCTTGGTGGTCGGCGATGTCATGCTCGACCGTTACTGGCATGGTGGTACCTCACGGATTTCCCCTGAGGCGCCGGTGCCGGTGGTCAAGGTCGAGCAAATCGAGGATCGCCCCGGCGGTGCCGCCAACGTCGCCCTGAACATCGCCGCTCTCGGCGCGCCGGCCTCCCTGGTGGGCGTGACCGGCGATGATGAAGCCGCCGACAGCCTGGCCAACAGCCTGCAAGGCGCGGGCGTGCGCGCCTTGTTCCAGCGCATCAAGCACCAGCCGACCATCGTCAAGCTGCGGGTCATGAGCCGTCACCAGCAGTTACTGCGCATCGATTTCGAAGAACCCTTCGCCACCGACGCCCTGGCCTTGGCCGCCGAGGTCGAGGCTTTGCTCGACGGCATCAAGGTGCTGGTGCTATCGGACTATGGCAAAGGCGCGCTGCGCAATCACCAGGTGCTGATCGCGGCTGCGCGGGCCCGTGGCATACCGGTATTGGCTGATCCCAAGGGCAAGGATTTCTCCATCTATCGTGGCGCCAGCCTGATCACGCCGAACCTCAGCGAGTTCGAAACCATCGTTGGCGGCTGTGCCGATGAACACGAACTGGTGAGCAAGGGCGCACAGTTGATGCATGACCTGGAGCTGGGGGCGCTGTTGGTGACCCGTGGCGAACACGGCATGACCCTGTTGCGTCCGGATCATCCGGCCCTGCATCTGCCGGCCCGTGCCCGTGAAGTGTTCGATGTCACCGGTGCCGGGGATACTGTGATCTCGACCCTGGCGGCAGCGATTGCCGCAGGCGAGGAGCTGCCTCACGCAGTGGGCCTGGCCAATCTGGCGGCGGGCATCGTGGTCGGCAAGCTGGGTACTGCGGCCATCAGTGCGCCGGAATTGCGCCGGGCGATCCAGCGCGAGGAAGGTTCTGAACGCGGTGTCCTGAGTCTCGACCAGTTATTGCTGGCCATTGATGACGCTCGGGCGCACAACGAGAGGATCGTCTTTACCAACGGCTGCTTCGACATCCTTCACGCTGGGCATGTGACCTACCTCGAGCAGGCGCGGGCCCAGGGCGACCGGCTGATCGTCGCGATCAATGACGATGCTTCGGTCAGTCGCCTCAAAGGCCCGGGCCGTCCGATCAACAGTGTTGATCGACGTATGGCCGTGCTGGCGGGGCTGGGGGCGGTGGACTGGGTGATCAGCTTCCCTGAAGGCACCCCGGAAAACCTGCTGTCCCAGGTCCGGCCGGACGTGCTGGTCAAGGGCGGCGACTACGGCATCGATCAGGTGGTGGGCGCCGATATCGTCACGGCCTATGGCGGCACCGTGAAGGTGCTGGGGCTGGTGGAGAACAGCTCGACCACCGCCATCGTCGAGAAGATCCGCAAGTCCGAAAAAGCCGAGTAACAGTGGCGTGATACCCATCGGCGCCCGTCCTGGGCGCCGATCGGTTTGCTTCATCCCTCGCGACTGGCCTTGCTGGGAACGATCTTGCGCAAGATCTGCCGTGCTTTACCGGTCAGGCGTGACAGCTTCGAAGCCTTCTCCGGCTCGCTCAAGCCCCGTTGCCTGAGCCAATCCTTCCAGCGAATACGCTCATCATTCACCACCCAGCCCTCTTGCAGGGCGAAGCTTTCCGCCAGGTACAGGCCGCGGGTGCTGGCCGGATGCAGTTGATCCTTCTTCAAGGTGTACAGCTCGGCGCAGGGCTGGCCGTTGTCCAGGGGCATCAGGTACAGGTCCGGGCGCTTGCGGTCCAGGCGCGCCACCAATTGATCACCTTCCAGGCGTTCGTCGACATGGAACAGGCTCAGGGACTTGGCTTCCTTGGGCACATCCAGGCGCAGGTCATAGATCAGTTGTAACGAGGCGGTGGGCAAATGTACATAGGCCCGGGGGCGCTCCAGCAGTTGCAGGTTGACGCAGCGTACCGGACGCGCCGCGCCGGACAGCGGGGTCAGGCGAAAGGGCAGGGCTTCGCGGTAATGCAGGGCCCCGGCATAAGGTGCGGGCAGCCAGGTGTCGTTGAAGCGTCCGCCGAGCCAGCCTTCAGGAGTTTCCAGCAGGCATTCCTCGGCGATTTCCTGGATCGCGGTGTGCAGTGGCAGGTTCAGCTCATGGGCCGGCACGTAGCCGGAGATCAGCTTGAGCACCACGTCGCCACGATCCTGGCGCCGCTGGCGTACCAGCACCCAATAGTCGCGGTTCTGCCAGTGCAGGGTCAGGCGCACCGAGACTCCGAGGTTGGCCAGTTCCAGGGCGAAACGTTCGTTGTCGGCCACCGTTACCGGGCGTCGGCGCTGCAGGGTCTGGGCGAAGTTCAGCGGCATCCCGACGCTCTGGTAGCACAGGCCTTCGGGAGTCGCTTCGACGAACAGGGGCAGGGTCTTGAAGTTGCTGGGGTTCTTTCTAATGAGCGGTCGCGACATCTCGGCTCCTTCTTGCCTCGGGGTCGGCCGCGTCGGCGGCATCAGTTCTTGCCCAGGACCTGTGCCACGGTTGCCACGTTATGGGCCAGGTGCAGCGGATTGATGGTCCCGACAATAGCACTGGCAACACCGGGCCGGTCAAACAGCAATTCGAAGCTGGCCCGCACCGGATCGATGCCCGGGCTCAGGCAGACATGGCCGCTGGCCAGGGCCTTTTTAACCAGGATGCCCTTGTGGTGGGCGGTGGCATAGTCAATGACCGCCCGCTCCGCCTGTTCGTTCAGATTGTAGGTAACCATGGCGCAATCGCCTTGCTCCAGAGCCCTCAGGCCACCTTCGACGGTCTTGCCGGAGAAGCCGAAGCCGCGGATCTTGCCCTCTTGCTTGAGCTGCGCCAGGGTCAGGTAGACCTCGCTCTGGTCGAGGATCGCCAGGTCGTTGCCGTCGGAATGCACCAGCACCAGGTCGATGAAGTCGGTTTCCAGGCGTTGCAGGCTGCGTTCCACCGACAGTCGGGTGTGAGCGGCGCTGAAGTCGTGGCGGGAGATGCCGTCGGTAAATTCTTCACCAACCTTGCTGACGATCACCCATTCCTGGCGCTGGCCGCGCAGCAGGGGGCCCAGGCGCTCTTCGCTGCGGCCGTAGGCGGGCGCGGTGTCGATCAGGTTGATGCCCAGGTCGCGGCTCAGCTTGAGCAACATGCACGCTTCCTGATCGTCCGGGATCTGGAAGCCGTTGGGGTATTTCACCCCTTGATCACGGCCCAGTTTGACGGTGCCCAGGCCCAGGGGTGAAACCATCAGGCCGGTACTGCCGATAGCTCGGTGCAGGTCGTGCAGGGTCGGCTGGCTCATGGCAGCAATTGCTCCCAGGCCGGTTGCGCCAGTGGTGGCTTGGGCAGGACGGGCAGGGCTTCAGCGTGGCCTGGCTGTATGTCATCGCGCTTTAGGGCGGCGAGCACCCGGTCGGCGAAGTCTGGCGCCAGGGCCAGTTTGGTCGGCCAGCCCACCAGCAGGCGATCCTGTTCGGCGAGGAAGGCGTTGTCCGGCCGGGCCAGGCCCGACTGCGCCGGCTCGGCCCGGTCCACCCGCAAGGTGGCCCATTGCGCCTGGCTGAGATCGACCCAGGGCAGCAGGTGCCCCAGTTCTTTCTGCGCGGCGGCAATCTGCTCCGCAGGGTCTCGGGCCACGCCTTCGGCTTCGGCGATATCCCCGCCCACGTACCAAACCCATTGCCCGTCGGCAGCCGGGTGGGTGGTCACCGTGATCCGAGGCTTGGGACCGCCGCCCAGGCAATGGGCATACAGCGGTTTCAGGCTTGGGCCCTTGACCAGCACCATGTGCAGTGGGCGCCGCTGCATGGCGGGTTGGCTCAGGCCGACGGCCTGCAGCAGCTCGGCATTGCCGGCGCCAGCACTGAGGACAATGCGTTGCGCTCGGATCTCCCGGTCATCGACCCGCAGGCCTGCCAGTTGACCGTTTTCCACCAGCGGTTCGATTTTCTGCCCCGCCAGCAAGCCGTCGCCCGCCAGTTCGGCCAGGCGTTCGATGAGGCTCGGTACATCGACCACCAACTCGGCCAGGCGATAGACCTTGCCCTTGAAGCGTTTGTCCTGCAGGGCCGGGGGCAATTGCTCGCCCTTGACCTGGTCGACCCGGCCGCGGACAGCTTTGCTGGCGAAGAAACTGGTGAGGTTGCCGGCGAGGGTGCCGGGAGACCAGAGATAGTGGGCCTGTGACAGCAGGCGTACACCGGACAGGTCCAACTCTCCGGTGCCCGCCAGGGCTTCGCGCCAGCGCCGAGGCATATCGGCAATGGCCTCCGAGGCGCCGGAGAGGGCGCCATGCAGTGCGTACTTGGCTCCGCCGTGGATGATCCCCTGGGACTTCACACTCTGTCCGCCACCGAGGCTGGCGCTTTCCACCAGCACAGTGGAAAAGCCCTGACGCCGTAGGCGAGCGTTGAGCCAGAGACCGGCGACGCCTGCGCCGACAATCAGCACATCGGTGGAAATAGCGGATGGCATGCAGCGACCTCGGAGAACAAATCGAAGCCGCAAGTTTCTAGCTTCAAGCCTCAAGCTGCAAGCAACAACCGGTTGTTGCGTCTTCTTGTCGCTTGAGCCTTGCCATTGATCGCAGCATTTTTAATGCCCGGCGGTTTTCGAGAACAGCTGGATCACCACCACCCCGAGGACGATCAGCGCCATGCCCAGCATCGCCGGGATATCCAGCTTCTGGCCGTACAGGAACAGCGCGGCGATGCTCACCATGACGATGCCCATGCCAGCCCACACCGCGTAGGCCACGCCCACCGGAACTGTGCGCACCACCAGGGTCAGCATCCAGAAGGCCACGCCGTAGCCGACGATGATCAACGTCAGTGGCAGTGGTGTGCTCAGGCCCTTGACCGCTTTCATTGAAACAGTGGCGATCACTTCCGCGCAGATGGCGATGGCCAGGTAGTAGTAAGCGTTCATGGGAGGGTTCCTCGTGTCTGGGGCTGCTTTCTGAGGTCGGCATTTTAGAGATTACTCAGATGGGGTAAAGTCATTACCTATCTGAATTAGAGATGGGTTGGTTCATGAGCATGCAATGGAACCTGGAGCAGATGCGCCTGTTTGTCAGTGTTGCCGAGCTGCGTTCGTTTTCCGCGGTGGCCCGCCAGCAGCGCAAGGCCCAGTCGGCTATCAGCAATGCGATTGCCCTGCTGGAGGACGACCTGGGGGTGAGCCTGTTTGAACGTAGCAGTGGCCGTCAGCCCAAGCTGACCGAGGCCGGAAGTGCGTTGTTGCAGGAGGCGCGGGAGATTCTGCGCCAGTGCGATCGCCTTAACGGTCGGGCGCTGGCCCTGATGCGTGGTCAGGAGGCCCGACTGCGATTGGCTCAGGACGAGGCAATGCCTTATCAACCGGTACTCGACAGCCTGGAAGCCCTGGCAGAACGCTTCCCCAGCCTGGAAGTGCAACTGGCCAGCGGCGCCCAGGGTGACGTCGCGCGCAAGCTGGTGGAGCGGCGCGCTGACCTAGGGCTGCTGTTCCACCATGAGCAGATGCCTGAAACCCTGGAGCGCCAGGCCCTGGGCAGTGTCGAGATGGTTACCGTCTGTGCCGTGGGGCACCCGTTGGCCACCGAGAAACGGGTCAATCGCCAGCTCCTGGCCCTGCACCGCCAGTTGCTGATCGCTCCGCAACTCAGCGGCTACCCGGGTGGCGAGCAAGTCAGCCCCCAGGTCTGGCGGGCCGACAGCTTCTACGTCATGGCCGAGTGGCTGATGCGTGGTTTGGGTTGGGCCTGGTTGCCGCGGCACGTCGTGCAGTACCCGGCCTATCAGCAGCAGATGGTGGAGCTGGTCAGCGAATGGACCCCGCCGGCGCTAGTAGTGGAGCTGGCCTGGCGGCGTGATGAACCCCTGGGGCCAGCGGCGTGTTGGCTGGCGGAACGTTTTGCCGTGCATCTGAAGGCGATCGGCTAAAAAACCGATAAACTCCGCCGCCATGAATAGAACTCTCTATACCGCACTGTTTTACCTGGGGCTGCCGTTGGTGGCGATTCGGCTATGGTTGCGTTCGCGCAAGGCACCGGCCTACGCCAAGCGCATTGGCGAGCGTTTCTCCATTGGCTTGCCGGCCATGCACAGCGGCGGCATCTGGGTGCATGCGGTGTCGGTGGGTGAAAGCATCGCCGCCGCGCCGATGATCCGCGCGCTGCTGGCGCGTTATCCGCAGTTGCCGATCACCGTGACCTGCATGACTCCCACCGGCTCTGAGAGGATCCAGGCGCTGTTCGCCAACGAGCCACGGATTCAGCATTGCTACCTGCCATACGATTTGCCTTGTGCCGCCGCGCGGTTTCTTGACCGGGTACAGCCCAAGCTGGCGGTGATCATGGAAACCGAGCTGTGGCCCAACCATATCGACCAATGTGCCCGGCGGGGGATCCCGGTGGCCCTGGCCAACGCCCGACTGTCCGAGCGCTCGGCCAAGGGTTATGGGCGTTTTGCCGGTCTGACCGCGCCGATGCTGGCGCAGATGAGCCTGTTTGCGGTGCAGACCGCAGCTGAAGCCGAGCGTTTTCGCCAGTTGGGTGCTCGCCCCGAGACCGTGGAAGTGACCGGATCGATCAAGTTTGACCTGAGCATCGACCCGCAATTGCTCCAGCGCGCGACCGAGCTGCGCCAGCAATGGCAGGCCATGGAACGCCCGGTGTGGATAGCCGCCAGCACCCACGAGGGTGAAGACGCCGTGGTGCTCGAGGCTCACCGGCAACTGCTGGCCAGCTACCCGAATGCCTTGCTGATTCTGGTGCCTCGGCATCCGGAGCGCTTCAACTCGGTGTTCGAGTTGTGCCAGCAACAAGGCTTCGCGACGGTTCGGCGCTCTGCCGGGGAGCCGGTAGCTGCCGCCACCTCGGTGTTGCTGGGGGACACCATGGGCGAGTTGCTGTTTCTGTATGCCTTGGCCGACAGCGCCTTTGTCGGCGGCAGCCTGGTGGCCAATGGTGGGCACAACCTGCTGGAGCCGGCGGCGCTGGCCAAGCCGGTGCTCAGTGGGCCGCATCTGTTCAACTTCCTGGAAATCGCCACGCTGCTGCGTGACGCTGGAGCCCTGCAGGAAGTAGATGACGCAGAAGGGTTGGCAGTGGCGGTGCAGCGCCTGTTCGAGTTGCCGCAGGATGCGCAGCGGATGGCCGAGGCCGGACTCAAGGTACTGAAGGCTAATCAGGGGGCGTTGCAGCGCTTGCTTGACGGCCTCGATCGCCTGCTGGAAAAACCCTTGTCATAAGCGCCGGCGAAAGCTGCGATGTACCGTCAAGCCTGTCCAGTGATGTGCCAGGCTGGCCGCGTTGACGGACTATTTGCCTGCTCCGCAGTCGATCGGTGGTGCATACGGTTGGCAGCGCCGGTTGATGGCGACAATAGGCAGAATGTAAAAAGGCCACCCGCTTGGGTGGCCTTTTTTATTACCGCTGGCTTCAGGGGCGAGCCTTGAGTTGCTCTTGCGCGGCCTTGGCCAGGTCTGGCGGCAGGAAGTCGCGATCCGGGTTGTAGTCGGCCTTGAGGTAGCGCGACAGGTCCTGCAGGTCCCCCGGGTTGAGGGTGCCCGCGGCCTGCTTCAGGCGCAGGTTATCGAGGATGTAGTCGTAGCGGCTGTTGTTGTAGTTGCGCACCGAGGTGTACAGCTGGCGCTGGGCATCGAGCACGTCGACGATGTTGCGCGTCCCCACCTGGTAGCCAATTTCCGTGGCTTCCACCGCGCTCTGGTTGGAGATGATCGACTGGCGTCGGGCCTGGACCTGCTCGACGTCGGTGTTCACCGCGCGGTGCAGGTTGCGGGTGTTTTCCACTACCTGGCGGCGCAGGGATTCACGTTGCTGTTCGGTCTGGTTCAGGCGCGAATAGGACTCGCGGACCTGGGAGCTGGTCAGGCCGCCACTGTAGATCGGGATATTCAACTGCAGGCCGATGGAGCGCTGCTCGACATCGCCATGATAAGACTGGCCAAAAGCGCTGGGGTTGCTGAAACCCAAGGCATCGTTGTCGCCTTTCTTGTACTGCACCACCGCATCCAGGGTCGGGGCATGTCCGGCCTTGCGCTGCTTGAGGGTTTCCTCCGCCGAACTGACCGCGTAGTTGCTGGCCAGCAGGTTGAGGTTCTGCTTGGCGGCGGTGTCGACCCAGGCCTTGGCATCGTTCGGTGCCGGTGGGAGCACTGGCAGGGTGTGAACGATGCCCTGGATCGAGTTGTACTCACGGTTGGTCAAGGTGATCAAGGCTTCGAAAGCGTCATCTACCTGGCGTTGGGCAACGATCCGGTTGGCCCGGGCAGTGTCGTAGCTGGCCTGGGATTGCAGCACGTCGGTCTTGTCCGAAAGCCCCACGTCGAAACGCTCGTTGGATTGGTCGAGTTGGCGCTTGAAGGCGGCTTCCTCAGCTTTGGTCGAGGCCAGGTTGTCTTGGGCGCGCAGCACCGCGAAATAATTTTCCGCGCTCTGCAGAATCAGGTTCTGCTCGGTGGCCGAAAGCTGCAGCGAGGCTTGCTCGTTGACGTCCTTGGCCGCTTGCAGTTGGAACCAGCGGTCGGCACGGAACAGCGGCTGCGCCAGGGTCGCCTGATACGAGTTGGCGCTACGGTTGGCGACTGCCGAAGGCTGGTCGATCGCGGTGCGCACACTGCTTACGTCCGCCCCGGCCGAGAGGTTCGGCAACAGGCCGGCGCGGGCCTGGGGCACCACTTCTTTCTGAGCGCCGTACTGGGCGCGCGCAGCGGCCAGATCGGCATTGTTGTCCACCGCTTCCTGGTAGACGCTGACCAGGTCGGTCTTGGTGGTCAAAGGCGCTTCTGCTGCCCATGCCATTCCATTGGACGCACAAGACACGGCAATAGCCAGTGAGAGTTTGCGCAGCATTCGGCGATCCCTAGAGTTGATATTACGGAGATAATCCAGGCGCCAAGGCTAAGGCGAGGCTCGTGGAGCGTCAAGGTTCGGCACTGGCCAGGGAGTGTAGATGCGCTGCCCTGTCGCAACAATCCTGCATTTACGCCATTCATCACGCTGATCACACGGGGGTTGGCGTTCTACGCAGGCTTTGTCTAGACTGGCCGCGTTCTTGTCGGGGTGCCTTGCTATGAGGCTGAGATCGGATAATCCGGATCCCGTTGAACCTGATCAGGTTAGCGCCTGCGTAGGGAACAAGATTTCTCGTCACCCGGCGAGTCCTCTTGTGCTTCGTCCGGGATGTTGTTCGACAATCGAACACCCCTCGCGTACCAAGCACTGCACTCACTAGTTGCTTAGACAGGGTGCGTCCGTCCGTTACAGGTTCACTCCGACAAAATTCCACCGCCTGGATGCTGTCTGGAGAGCCCGTGATGACTACAAAATTAAAAAACGCTAGCAACCTCAGTGAGTCGGCCCAAGTCGACCAACAATCGGTTCAGCCCTTTACCCGCTCGCAAAAAATCTATGTCCAGGGTTCGCGCCCGGATATCCGCGTGCCCATGCGGGAAATCACCCTGGACGTGACCCCCACCGATTTCGGCGGTGAGATCAATGCACCGGTGACCGTGTATGACACCTCTGGCCCCTACACCGACCCGAACGTGGTGATCGATGTGCGCAAGGGCCTGGGCGACGTGCGTTCCGCCTGGATCGATGATCGTGGCGACACCGAACGCCTGATGGGCCTGAGTTCCAACTTTGGCCAGCAGCGCCTGGCGGACCCGGAGCTGACCAAGCTGCGTTTTGCCCACGTCAACAACCCGCGTCGGGCCAAGGCCGGGGTCAACGTCAGCCAGATGCACTACGCGCGCCAGGGCATCATTACTGCCGAGATGGAATACGTCGCCATCCGCGAAAACATGAAGCTGCAGGAGGCTCGCGCCGCCGGCCTGCTGAAGCAGCAACACGCCGGCCACAGTTTCGGTGCCAGCATCCCCAAGGAAATCACCGCCGAGTTCGTGCGCGAGGAAATCGCCCGTGGCCGCGCGATCATTCCGGCCAACATCAACCACGTTGAACTGGAACCGATGATCATCGGCCGCAACTTCCTGGTGAAGATCAACGGCAACATCGGCAACAGCGCCCTGGGTTCGTCCATCGAAGAAGAGGTGGCGAAGCTGACCTGGGGCATCCGCTGGGGTTCGGACACGGTGATGGACCTGTCCACCGGCAAGCACATCCATGAAACCCGCGAGTGGATCATCCGCAACTCGCCGGTGCCGATCGGTACCGTGCCGATCTACCAGGCGCTGGAGAAGGTCAACGGGGCAGCGGAGGACCTGACTTGGGAACTGTTCCGCGACACCCTGATCGAGCAGGCCGAGCAGGGCGTGGACTACTTCACCATTCACGCCGGGGTATTGCTGCGCTATGTGCCGCTGACCGCCAAGCGCGTCACCGGCATTGTCTCCCGTGGCGGTTCGATCATGGCCAAGTGGTGCCTGGCGCACCACAAAGAGAACTTCCTCTACACCCACTTCGACGAAATCTGCGAAATCATGAAGGCCTACGACGTCAGCTTCTCCTTGGGAGATGGCCTGCGCCCTGGGTCGATTGCCGACGCCAACGACGAAGCCCAGTTCGGCGAGCTGGAAACCCTTGGCGAGCTGACCAAAATCGCCTGGAAGCACGATGTGCAATGCATGATCGAAGGCCCGGGACACGTGCCTATGCAGTTGATCAAGGAGAACATGGACAAGCAGCTGGAGTGCTGCGACGAGGCGCCGTTCTACACCCTTGGTCCGTTGACCACCGACATCGCTCCCGGCTACGACCACATCACCTCCGGCATCGGTGCGGCGATGATCGGCTGGTTCGGTTGCGCGATGCTCTGCTACGTCACGCCCAAGGAGCACCTGGGCCTGCCGAACAAGGATGACGTGAAGACCGGGATCATCACCTACAAAATTGCTGCCCACGCCGCAGACCTGGCCAAAGGTCACCCGGGCGCGCAGATCCGCGACAACGCCCTGTCCAAGGCGCGCTTCGAGTTCCGCTGGGAAGACCAGTTCAACCTGGGCCTGGACCCGGACACCGCGCGCTCATACCACGACGAAACCCTGCCGAAGGACTCGGCCAAGGTCGCGCATTTCTGCTCCATGTGCGGGCCGAAGTTCTGCTCGATGAAGATCACCCAGGAGGTTCGCGAGTACGCGGCCAACCAGCGTATCGAAGCCGTCGACGCGGACGTCGCCAAGGGATTGGCGGAGCAGGCTGAACGCTTCAAGCAGGAAGGTAGCCAGCTGTACAAGAAAGTCTGACCCCGCTCCTCTCCTTGTAGGAGCGGGCTTGCCCGCGAACCAGGCGCCGCGTTCTCAACGAGGTGGCGCTTTCGCCGGCAAGCCGGCCCCTACAGATCTATTCCTTCGAGATATCAGCCTTGAGCAGTCCAACCAGCACCTACTCTCCCAATCTCGCGGTACCGGCCGACAAGCGTGTTTTCGGTGCTCGCGATCTGTTTTCCCTGTGGTTCTCCCTTGGCATCGGCCTGATGGTGCTGCAGACCGGTGCGCTGCTGGCGCCAGGTCTGGGGTTGTCCTATTCGTTGCTGGCGATTTTTCTTGGCACGGCAGTCGGCGTCTTGCTGCTGGCGGCGGTGGGGGTGATCGGCAGCGACACCGGCTTGTCGTCCATGGCCGCGCTCAAGCTCAGCCTGGGCCATCGTGGCGCCAGCCTGCCGGCGCTGCTGAACCTGCTGCAACTGGTGGGCTGGGGCTCGTTTGAAATCATTGTCATGCGCGATGCCGCCAGCTTGCTGGGCGCCCGGGCCTTCAGCGAGGGCAGCCTGTGGGCCAGTCCGTTGCTCTGGACCCTGATTTTCGGCGCGTTGGCTACCTTGCTGGCGGTCAGCGGGCCTCTGACCTTTGTCCGTCAGATCCTGCGCAAGTGGGGCATCTGGCTGTTGCTTGCGGCGTGCCTGTGGCTGACCTGGAACCTCTTTGTCCGGGCTGACTTGGCGGCGCTCTGGGCTCAGGCCGGGGATGGCTCGATGCCGTTTGCGGTGGGCTTCGATATCGCCATTGCCATGCCTCTGTCCTGGTTGCCGCTGATCGCCGACTACTCGCGTTTCGGCAAGCGTGCCAAGAGTGTGTTCGGCGGGACCGCGCTGGGTTTCTTCATCGGCAACTTCTGGCTGATGAGCCTGGGCGTCGCCTATGCCCTGGCGTTCGCTCCCAGCGGTGAAGTCAATGCTCTGCTATTGGCGCTGGCGGGCGCGGGGCTGGGGATTCCGCTGCTGCTGATCCTGTTGGACGAGTCGGAAAACGCCTTTGCCGACATTCATTCGGCGGCGGTCTCCAGCGGTGTTCTGCTGCGGCTTAAGGTTGAGCACCTGGCCTTGGCCATTGGCGTGCTCTGCACCCTGATCGCCTGTTTGGCACCGCTGGCCCAGTACCAGAACTTCCTGCTGTTGATCGGCTCGGTGTTTGCGCCGCTGTTTGGCGTGGTGCTGGTGGATCACTTCATCCTGCGTCGGCGCTCAGGGCAAAACCCCGCTTCTGCAATGCGCTGGACAGCGCTGCTGGCCTGGCTCGGTGGAGTGAGCACCTATCACCTGCTGGCCAATCTGTACCCGGATGTCGGTGCAACCCTGCCGTCACTGGTACTGGCAGGGCTATTGCAGTGGCTGATGGGCCGGGGTTTCAGTTACCGCCGGGAAACAGCTCAGGCTTGAGCACGCCCTTGAGACGGTCATAGGGGATCTGCAACTCGATGTGGCCCAGGACCGAAGGCGCGATAGCGGTGACATCGTACTTGAGGGTCACCGCGTTCTGGGTCAGCGCCACATTCGAGGTTTTCTGGAAGGGCCAGGTTTTCACGAATTCGGCTTCGCGATCCAGGTGGGTGCTGATCAGCCAGTTGTTGTGAGCCACCCGCGCGGCTTTCCAGAAGGCTTCCTCCTGGCCCGGCAGCAGCATATCTGCCAGGTTCAGCGCCTGGTGCTGCTGGCGCGAGTAGTTGATGAAGCCGCGTCCAGGCGTGCCGTTGGCGGCGCCGGTATCCAGGTAGCTGGCCAACTCGATGATCACCAAGCCGTCATGCTGTTCGCGTACTTTGGATTGCAGGTACATGCCGTGGCGATCCGCGGCATTGCGCAGGAATTGTTCACGGTAGGCCTCGAGGCTGGCTGGCAGTGGCGCATCGGGGCTTGTACGGGTCATCTGCAGCAGGCGTTTTTCGACGATGGCATCCAGTTGCGGCTCGCTGGGAAAGTGCACGGTGTCGAGGTTGACCAGCGGGCAGTCGGCGCCGCTGCAGCCGGGCTTGAGTTGCTCCGACTTCTCCCGCTTGGTTTCCAGCGGGGTCTTGTAGCTGGATTGAAACAGGCTTTGGCAGGCGCCCAGGGTCAGGGCGATACAGGCCACGGAGGCAATTTTGACAAGCGACATGGGCGTCCTTCATAAACCAGGGGGAGGCAAAAGTTACCGGCTTCGACTGCCTGCGAGGCAGTCGGTTCGCCACTAAGCTCAATAGAGGCAATTAGAGTAGGTTTCGCCCCTCGCCGTCTATCCCGCTGAGGGCAAAGGGGCTGCATCATCAGCCATCAGCGCGTTAGGATGGCGCGAAGTCGAGGGGGGATCCTCGGGTCGAATACGTTGTACACGAGGATTGTTATGACTGACTTTGCCAACTCCACGCCGAATGCCGTCGAGATCATCCGTCGCGAAAACTGTTACCAGGGTTTCTACCGGCTCGACCGCTTGCAACTGCGCCACGAACTGTTCGCCGGTGGCATGGGGCGTGAAATCAATCGTGAAGTCTTTGTCCGTCACGATGCGGTCTGCGTACTGCCCTACGATCCGCAGCGTGATGAAGTGGTGCTGATCGAACAGTTCCGCGTTGGCGCCATGGGCAAGACCGCCACGCCCTGGCTGGTGGAGCTGGTGGCCGGGCTGATCGACAAGGATGAACAGCCGGAAGAAGTTGCTCGGCGTGAAGCGCAGGAGGAAGCTGGCTTGGACATCTTGGCGTTGTGGCCGATGACCCAGTATTTTCCGTCGCCCGGGGGCAGCACCGAATTCGTCCATCTGTACCTGGGCCGTTGCGACAGCAGCGCCGCTGGCGGGTTGCACGGCCTGGAAGAAGAGGCGGAGGACATTCGAGTTTCGGTGATGGCTTATGAGGACGCCTTGCAGGCTATGCGTGACGGGCGGATTTGCAATGCGGCAAGCATTATTGCCTTGCAGTGGCTGGCGCTCAATCGCGCTGAAGTGAGGGGGTTATGGTCGTAAACAAGCTACGCGACCGCTATCGAGTGGATCTCGCAGGGCTACAAGCTTCCTGCGAGGCCAACTATGCCCGGCTGATGCGCCTGTTGCCCGACATGCGCAACCAGCCTGTGGCCCGGCGCATTGCGCTGACCCAGGGTGACCAGATGCTCGGCGTACTGGCCCTCGAAGTGGTGCTGGCCTGTCCCTACACCACCACCTTGCAAGTACGCCAAGAGCACAGCCTGCCCTGGCTGCCGGTGCCGCAACTGGAAGTGCAGGTCTATCACGATGCACGCATGGCGGAAGTCATCAGCGCCGAGCATGCCCGGCGTTTTCGCGGCATCTACCCTTACCCTAACGCCTTCATGCACCAGCCGGATGAAAAGGCCCAGTTGAATGTGTTCCTCGGGGAGTGGCTCAGTCACTGCCTGGCCTGTGGGCATGAGTTCGAAGCTGTACGCTAGATGTGAACTGGGTCCACTTCGGTGGTTTCCTCTTTCTCGTTTCCCCCAGCATAATTGTCGCCTTCTTCATGCCTTGTGATTTCGCTCCGGGAGAACGCCGTGCCAAGCGTATCCGCTCTGTCCACTGACGACTCCGTGTTGCTGGTACAGCTGTCTGATAGCCATCTGTTTGCCGAGACGGATGCTGCGCTGCTGGGCATGAACACCGCCGATAGCCTGCAGCGAGTCATCGACCTGGTATTGGCGCAGCAGCCGCAGATCGACCTGATGTTGGCCACCGGTGATCTGTCCCAGGACGGCACCCTGGAGTCCTACCAGCGCTTTCGTCAATTGACCCGACAGATCTGTGCGCCGGGGCGCTGGCTGCCTGGCAACCATGATGAGCCACAGGTCATGCAGCAGGCGACGCGAGGCAGCGACTTGCTGGAGCCGGTGGTGGATATCGGCAACTGGCGTATCACCATGCTGGACTCGGCGGTGCCCGGCTCGGTGCCGGGCTATCTGCAAGATGATCAACTGCAATTGCTGACTCGCTCCCTGAGCGAGGCCCCGGAACGCCATCATCTGATCTGCCTGCACCACCATCCAGTGTCCATCGACTGCGCCTGGATGGAGCCCATTGGCCTGCGCAACGCTCAGGCGCTGTTTGCCGTGATCGACGGTTTTCCACAGGTTCGCGCGCTGCTCTGGGGCCACGTGCATCAAGAAATCGATCGCCTGCGGGGTGACGTGCGACTGTTGGCCTCACCCTCCACCTGCATCCAGTTCGAGCCCCGCAGCGACGATTTCAAGGTCGAGGAGCAGGCGCCAGGCTACCGCTGGCTGCGCTTGCAGCCCGATGGACGGTTGGAAACCGGCGTGCAACGGGTCGAAGGCTACGAATTCACCATCGACTACGGCAGCAACGGCTACTGAAGCGGCTTCGTTACCCGGCGCCATCCCTGTAAACTGCGGCTTTTGCCTCGGTGCACAGGGAGCTTGCATGTCCGGTTCGATCCTCTATATCCACGGCTTCAACAGTGCTCCCGCCTCGACCAAGGCCAGCCAGCTGCGCAGCGTCATGGAGCAGCTAGGCCTGGGCGAGCAACTGCGCGTGCCGGCCTTGCATCACCATCCGCGCCAGGCCATTGGCCAGTTGGCACAGGCGATCGCCGAACTCGGTCGACCATTGCTGGTCGGCAGCTCGCTCGGCGGCTACTATGCGACTCACCTTGCCGAGCGCTTTGGCCTGAAAGCCCTGCTGATCAACCCTGCTGTCAGCCCGCACCGGATGTTCGACGGTTATCTGGGCACGCAGAAGAACCTGTACACCGATGAAACCTGGGAGCTGACCCACGACCATGTGGCAGCCCTGGCTGAGCTGGAAGTCGCGCCGCCCCAGGACCCACAGCGTTATCAGGTCTGGTTGCAGACCGGGGACGAGACGCTGGATTATCGCAGCGCTCAACTGTATTACCGTGCCTGCGCCTTGCGTATCCAGGCCGGCGGCGATCATAGTTTCCAAGGTTTTGCCGGGCAGTTGCCGGCGATGTTGAATTTTGCCGGCATCACTGCCGATCAGTACCAGGCGATCGACTTCACTGCATTGTGAACCGTCGCCCCATATTCATTGAACGACTAACGACGAGAACCCATGGCCACTCCCAGCGCTAGCTCTTATAACGCAGACGCCATCGAAGTCCTCTCGGGACTCGACCCGGTGCGCAAACGCCCGGGCATGTATACCGACACTACGCGGCCCAACCACCTGGCCCAGGAAGTCATCGACAACAGTGTCGACGAAGCCCTGGCCGGCCATGCGAAGTCGATACAGGTCATCCTGCACGCCGACCATTCCCTGGAGGTCTCCGACGATGGCCGCGGCATGCCCGTGGACATCCACCCGGAAGAGGGCGTGTCGGGGATCGAGCTGATCCTCACCAAACTCCATGCGGGCGGCAAGTTTTCCAACAAGAACTACCAGTTCTCCGGCGGTCTGCACGGGGTGGGTATTTCCGTGGTCAACGCTCTGTCGAACCAGGTCCGGGTACGGGTCAAGCGCGACGGCAACGAATACCAGATGACCTTCGCCGACGGCTACAAGGCCACCGAGCTGGAAGTGGTCGGCACCGTAGGCAAGCGCAACACCGGTACCAGCGTGTACTTCGCGCCGGATCCGAAATACTTCGATTCACCGAAGTTCTCCGTCAGCCGCCTCAAGCATGTGCTCAAGGCCAAGGCCGTACTGTGTCCGGGACTGCTGGTCAGCTTCGAAGACAAGTCCAGCGGCGAGAAGGTCGAGTGGCATTATGAAGATGGCTTGCGTTCCTACCTGGTGGACGCGGTCAGCGAATTCGAACGCCTGCCGGACGAGCCGTTCTGCGGCAGCCTGGCAGGTAACAAGGAAGCGGTGGACTGGGCCCTGCTGTGGCTGCCCGAAGGCGGCGACAGTGTCCAGGAAAGCTACGTCAACCTGATCCCCACGGCCCAGGGCGGCACTCACGTCAACGGTCTGCGCCAGGGCCTGCTGGATGCCATGCGCGAGTTCTGCGAATTCCGCAACCTGCTGCCCCGTGGCCTCAAGCTGGCCCCGGAAGACGTCTGGGAGCGGATTGCCTTTGTCCTGTCGATGAAGATGCAGGACGCGCAATTCTCCGGCCAGACCAAGGAGCGCTTGTCGTCCCGCGAGGCGGCGGCGTTCGTTTCCGGTGTGGTCAAGGACGCCTTCAGCCTGTGGCTCAACGCCAACCCCGAGCTGGGCATGCAACTGGCGGAACTGGCCATCAGCAACGCCGGTCGTCGTTTGAAGGCCAGCAAGAAGGTCGAACGCAAGCGCATTACCCAGGGGCCGGCACTGCCGGGCAAGCTGGCGGACTGCGCCGGCCAGGACCCGATGCGTTCCGAGCTGTTCCTGGTGGAGGGTGACTCCGCCGGTGGTTCGGCCAAGCAGGCACGGGACAAGGAATTCCAGGCGATCCTGCCGTTGCGCGGCAAGATCCTCAACACCTGGGAAGTGGACGGCAGCGAAGTCCTGGCCAGCCAGGAAGTGCACAATATTGCAGTGGCCATTGGCGTCGATCCGGGCGCCGAGGACATGAGCCAGCTGCGCTACGGCAAGATCTGCATTCTCGCCGACGCCGACTCCGACGGCCTGCACATCGCCACCTTGCTGTGTGCTCTGTTCGTCCAGCATTTCCGTCCGCTGGTGAATGCCGGCCACGTCTACGTGGCCATGCCGCCGCTGTATCGCATCGACCTGGGCAAGGACATCTACTACGCCCTGGATGACGCCGAACGCGACGGCATCCTCGACCGCCTGGTGGCCGAGAAGAAACGTGGCAAGCCGCAGGTCACCCGATTCAAGGGGCTGGGTGAAATGAACCCGCCGCAACTGCGTGAGACCACCATGGACCCGAACACCCGGCGTCTGGTGCAGTTGACCCTGGATGACGTCGAGGCCACCTCGGAAATCATGGACATGCTGCTGGCGAAAAAACGCGCCGGCGATCGCAAGGCCTGGCTGGAGTCCAAGGGCAACCTGGCCGAGGTGCTGGGCTGATGCACAGGGGTTTTGCCCTGGCCCTCGCGCTATTGGCAACCTCGGTGGTGGCCGCGCCGGCACCCGAACTGACCTTGCTGTCCGAGCATCCTGTGGAAGGCATGCGTGGTGGCAATCTGTCCGGGCTGGCGCTCTGTGGCCAGGCATTGTGGACGGTCTCCGACCGCGACGACGATCAGATCTATCGGCTCGATACCCGCGATACCGTCTGGCAGGCCGAGACGGTCAAGATAGAGGTGCCGCCGGTGCCGGATACGGGTCTGCCCTGGGGGTTGAAATCGAGCGCCTGGGCAGCGTCCTTCGTGCGTGGCGGCAAGTTGGACTTCGAAGGCATCTCCTGTGATGCCGCCGGCAACAAGTACGTGGTCAGCGAAACCCACGCCACGGTGTTGCAGGTTCCGATACAAGGTGCGCCGGCCTGGTTGAAGATTTCCCCAGTCATGCTTCGCGAAGCCCGTGCCAGTGGCATGCTGTTGCATTTCAATGCCTTGTTCGAGGGCCTGGCGGTGAGCCCCGCCGGGGATCGGATCTGGTTGGCGGCGGAGCGTCAGCGGCGCGGCGTGCTGATGATCAAGCGTGGGCAGACCCTCTGGGACTGTGACGGCGCCTGCGTGCTGCTCAGCGAAGCCGGTATGGAAATGCAGCCGGTGCAGGTGCCCCATGCCAAGGCGGTATCTCGTGATTTCGCTGACTTGTCGCTGTTCGACGGCAAGCTGTTCACCCTTGAGCGTAATGCCTACCAGATCTGCCGCCGGGATGCGCAGACTGCCAAGGTCGAGCAATGCTGGTCGTTTGCCGCCGAAGCTCTGGTGGAGCATCGGCGCTATGCACAGTCTTTTGGTTTGGCGGAGGCGCTGGTGGTGGATGCCAAGGGCGCTTGGGTCGGCCTGGACAACAACAATCATTGGGCCCGCGCCGATGGCGAGGCCCGTCCGATTGTCTGGCGCTTTGCAGCCCCTGAAGGCGGCTGGAGTGCCAAGCCATGAGCCAGCAACCAGGCAAGAGTGCCGGGCGCGTGATGTTGATCATGGCCTGGGCCGCGGCACTGTTTCTGGCCACGCAATTCTTTGCCGGCTGGGAGGCGCGTCAGGAGAACCCCAATACCGTCGTCAGTTCGCAACAACATGAGGGTTACATCGAAGTAAAACTGGCCGGTAATGGCCAAGGGCATTTCGTCGCCAGTGGCCATATCAATGGGCTGCCGGTGCAATTCATGCTCGATACCGGAGCCACCGATGTCTCGATTCCCTCCGGGTTGGCCGAGCGCCTTGGCCTGGAGCGCGGGGCGCCGGTCACCCTGAGCACCGCCAATGGGCGCAGCGAGGGTTATCGGACCCGCATCGAGCGGCTACAGCTGGGCGACATCGTCCTCCAGGACGTCAGGGCCCTGGTAGCTCCGGGGCTCGACGGTGACCAGGTTTTGCTGGGCATGAGCGCTTTGAAGAAACTTGAATTTACTCAGCGCGGCGGCACCATGCTGCTGCGCCAGACTACGAACCAATGAGGCCCGCATGAGCGATTCCCTTGATCTCAGCCTGGATGGCGTAGAACGCCGATCACTGGCCGACTTCACCGAAAATGCCTACCTCAACTACTCCATGTACGTGATCATGGACCGTGCTCTGCCGCACATCGGCGACGGCTTGAAACCGGTACAGCGGCGTATCGTCTACGCCATGAGTGAGTTGGGGCTGGATGCCGATTCCAAGCACAAGAAATCCGCGCGTACCGTGGGTGACGTGCTCGGCAAGTTCCACCCGCACGGCGACTCGGCCTGCTACGAAGCCATGGTGCTGATGGCCCAGCCATTCAGCTATCGCTACACGCTGGTGGACGGCCAGGGCAACTGGGGCGCGCCGGACGATCCCAAGTCCTTCGCCGCCATGCGCTACACCGAAGCACGCTTGTCGCGCTATTCCGAAGTACTGCTCAGCGAGCTGGGCCAGGGCACTGCGGACTGGGGGCCGAACTTCGACGGTACGCTCCAGGAGCCGCAAGTATTGCCGGCCCGGTTGCCGAACATCCTGCTCAATGGCACCACCGGCATTGCCGTGGGCATGGCCACCGACGTGCCACCGCACAACCTGCGGGAAGTGGCCTCGGCCTGCGTGCGTCTGCTGGACGAGCCCAAGGCCACGGTGGAACAGCTCTGTGAACATATCCAGGGCCCGGATTATCCCACCGAAGCGGAAATCATCACCCCTCGCGCCGATCTGCTGAAGATCTATGAAACCGGTCGTGGTTCGGTGCGCATGCGTGCCGTGTACCGCATCGAGGATGGCGACATCATCGTCACCGCGCTGCCGCATCAGGTCTCCGGGGCCAAGGTGCTGGAGCAGATTGCCGCGCAGATGCAGGCCAAGAAGCTGCCGATGGTGGCCGACCTGCGAGACGAGTCGGACCACGAGAACCCGTGCCGCATGGTGATCATCCCGCGCTCCAACCGGGTCGACCCCGAGGAGCTGATGCAGCATCTGTTCGCTACCACCGAGTTGGAGTCGACCTACCGGGTCAACGTCAACATCATCGGCCTGGATGGCAAGCCGCAACTGAAGAACCTGCGGGCGCTGCTGGTGGAATGGCTGGAATTCCGGGTGACCACTGTGCGCCGCCGCCTGCAGTTCCGCCTGGACAAGGTCGAGCGTCGCCTGCACCTGTTGGACGGTTTGCTGATTGCCTACCTCAACCTGGATGAAGTGATCCACATCATCCGTACCGAGGAGCATCCGCGGGCCAAGCTGATCGAGCGCTTTGCCCTCAGTGAGATTCAGGCCGACTACATCCTCGATACTCGCTTGCGGCAATTGGCACGCCTGGAAGAAATGAAGTTGCGCGCCGAGCAGGATGAATTGCTCAAGGAGCAGGCCAAGCTGCAAGCCCTGCTCAGCAGCGAAGCCAAGCTGAAAAAGCTGGTGCGCACGGAATTGCTGCAAGACGCCGAAACCTATGGCGACGACCGCCGTTCGCCGATCGTTGCCCGGGCCGAAGCCAAGGCACTGTCGGAAAACGAGCTGATGCCTACCGAGCCGGTCACCATCGTCCTGTCGGAAAAAGGCTGGGTCCGTTGTGCCAAGGGGCACGATATTGACGCCACTGGCCTGTCCTACAAGGCCGGCGACGGTTACAAGACCGCTGCTGCCGGACGCTCCAACCAGTTTGCGGTGTTCATCGACTCCACTGGTCGCAGCTACTCGGTGGCGGCCCACACACTGCCATCGGCCCGTGGTCAGGGTGAGCCTTTGACTGGCCGTCTGACACCGCCGCCGGGCGCGACCTTCGAGTGCGTGCTACTGCCGGATGACGATGCCTTGTATGTGATTGCCTCCGACGCCGGCTACGGCTTCGTGGTCAAGGGTGAGGATCTGCAAGCCAAGAACAAGGCGGGCAAGGCGCTGTTGAGCCTGCCGAACAACGCCAAGGTACTGGCACCGCGACCGGTGGCCGATCGCGAACAAAACTGGCTGGCCTCGGTGACCACCGAAGGTCGACTGCTGGTGTTCAAGATCAGCGACCTGCCGCAACTGGGCAAGGGCAAGGGCAACAAGATCATCGGTATCCCCGGTGAGCGAGTAGCCAGCCGCGAGGAGTACGTGACCGACATCGCCGTGTTGCCGGATGGCGCGACCTTGGTCCTGCAAGCTGGCAAGCGCACCTTGTCCCTGAAGGCCGATGACCTTGAGCACTACAAGGGCGAGCGCGGGCGTCGTGGCAACAAATTGCCCCGCGGTTTCCAACGAGTGGATGCGTTGTTGGTAGAAACTCTCAGTTAAGGCTGGGCTAGAGCGCTCGATCTGCGATTTAAGCGCCAGATCGACGCTAGAACACTGGAGTCATGGCGCATATTCACGGATGATATGCGCTTTCAAACGCAGGCGTAGCCGTGCGTTATTCATGTTTTTTTGAGTATTTACACTGTGGCTAGCCTTATGGCCGCCACCTGGATGGGATGATGACTGCTCTGCGCCTTCCTCTTGTTTTCTTGCTCGCCGGCGTTCTTGGCCTGGCGGGTTGCAGCGTACACCAACCGGTGTCGCTGTATCAGCTGGACAGCGGAAGTCCAGCTCAGCCGGCCAGCGCCGGCATGTCGGTATTGCTCGGCCCGGTGCTGATCGCGGATTACCTGCAACGTGAAACCCTCCTGCAGCGCCAGAACGATGGCAGCCTGCAGGCTTCCACTGATGGTCGTTGGGCGGGCAGCTTGTCTTCGGACATCGACCAACTGTTGCTGCGCCAGGTGGCGGGCCAACTGGACAGCCAACGGGTCGTGCTGGCACCGGCTACCAGCGGTTTCACCCCGGATGTACAAGTGCTGCTGTCGATCACTCGTCTGGATTCCGGCAAGTCGCAACCTGCGGTGCTGGATGCGCAATGGCGCTTGATCGATCGTCGTGGCCAGGTGCGGGACAACCGCATCGTCCACCTGCAGGAGCAGCACGCGGGTACCACGGCTTCCCAGGTCCAGGCTCAAGGCGTGTTGTTGCAGCGCCTGGCCGAGCAGCTGTCGGTCGCTCTCAAGCCCCTGGCCAATCAGCCGGCGGTGGCGGAGGTGCCTCGCAAGGCCGCGCCGGCACCAGCGGCCAAGCCGGCAGAGCAGGAGAAGCAGCCGAAGATTCCGATGGCCACGCCGATCCGCACGGATATGGAAGTATTCAGGTTCTGAGGTGATTGGCTGCAAGACAAGGCCCGCCCATTGGCGGGCCTTGTCGTTTCTGCAGTGGGCGTGTCTGGTCGATTGCCTTCGCCGGCAAGCCGGCTCCTACGCAGTCCGCCGGGGCTGTTGTAGGAGCTGGCTTGCCAGCGAAGGGCGCCACGCCGCCCGCCACCCAGGCACAAAAAAGCCCGCACTGGGCGGGCGTTTTCTTGCACGGTTTCAGCCTTACAGCTTGGCCCGTGTCTCGTGCATGCGCGCCAGTTGCCGTTCCAGCATCGACGGATAAGGCTCCATCAATCGTTCGACACAGCAGGCACCTTCCGGGCTGGCGATAGGGCGGATACGTGCTCGCTGACGAATCAGTGCATCATCGTTGATCTTGCGCTCTACCAGCAGCAGGTTGCGGCTGTGTTGGGACAGTGCCAGGGCATCCTGGGCGGTCTCGGTCAGCAGCAGGTCGATCTGGCTCAGGCCGAACAATTCATCGCCCAGGGTCAGGCCCAGCTGCAGTTGCAGGGTGATGCCGCTGTCGGCCACTTCGATCTGCAGGGCATGGCCCAGGGCGCGCAGCAGCTCGCCACAGCAGATGGCATTGGTCAGGTAGTCGTCGCCGCTGTCTTCGCTGTGGAACAGCATCAGCGTGCTGCCGTCGTTCAGGGTGTGCAGCTCGCTCTGGTACAGCGAGGCCGCCTGATCGAGGCAATCGCGATAGCGTTCCAGCAATTCCATCAGGCGCGCGCGTGGCAGGCGCCGCAGTTGTTCCTGAGCACCCAGTTGCACCGCGAGCACCGCACTGTGCTGAGGCTGTTTCGGGGCTTGAGGTTGCGGTTGTGGCTTGGGCGCTGGTGCCGACGAGTGATCGCGCAGGTCGGCGAACGGGTCTTCCTCGTCCAGCTCGTCTTCCTCAGCGCTGACCTGGTGTCGTGGCGCAGGCTTGAGGCCGGCCACCGGGGCGCTTTCATCAAAGCTCGGATCGCGCAGGTTGCGCACTTCGAACGCCGGTTCGTCTGCCTCGGTGTCCTGGTAATCCTCTTCTTCGTCTTCTGGCTGAGGTTCCGGCTCCGGCTTTTCCGGCACCAGGCGCGCGTGTAGTTGGCGCGCCAGGTCACCGATTTCGTCCTGGCGCTGAGTGGCCGGAGTGTGTTCATCCAGGTCCCGCAGCCAGACTCGCAGTTGCAGCAGTGGGGTGGAGATGTGGCGTCCCAGGCGCAGGCTCAGGGCCAATGCCAGGGCCAGCAGGATGGCGCTGAGAATCCCCATGCTCTGCAGGCTGATGGTCATCGGCTGCTGGAATTGCGCCATGTCCAGGCTGATCCGCAGGTTGCCGGCAGTCACGTCCTGGAAGGTGATCTTGGTTTGGTACACGCCCTCGGTTTCACCCAGCAGGCTGCTCTTTGGGCGTTGGCCGGCTTCGGCGAGGATGCGGTTGTCGACGCTATAGATTGCCGCGTGGGCTACCAGCGGGTTCTTGGTCAGGTTGTTGAGCAGGACATTGAGGCTGAGGATGTCATTGGACACCAGTAGCTCGGTGGCCGAAGTGGCGGTCTGGGTGGTCAGGCTCTGACCCAGGGCGTCGGCCTGTTCATGCATGGCTTGCTTGAACTGCAGGCCCATCACGCCGGCATAGATCACCAGGGCCAGGGCGACCAGGATCACGTTATGGCTGGCAATGCGCAATGCAATCGGCACACGGCGATGACGCAGTGCACGGAAGATCAGCAGGAAGAAGTTATCGGTTTTAACTGGCGTGGGCCGGTTCACTGAGCTCGGCTCTTTTGTCCGTGAAGTTGACGCGCAGTATAGCGATAGGCCCTAGGCCGGCAAAGCGCTGGCTGTGCCCGATGGTCACCGAAAGTGGGTAGAATGAGCTTTTTTTCCACCTCGGGGGTGCGCCTTGCGCGAAATTGTCCTGATAAACATCACCGGCGAAGATCGTCCCGGTCTGACTGCGGCCATTACCGGTGTTCTGGCCCAGGGTGGTGTGAACATTCTCGACATTGGTCAGGCGGTTATCCACGACACCCTGTCGTTCGGCATCCTGGTTGAAATTCCGAGCAACGAGCAGAGCTCGTCGGTGCTCAAGGATATTCTGTTCACCGCCTACAAGCTCGACCAGCAGGTCCGCTTCACTCCGGTGTCCGAAGAGGACTACCAGCAATGGGTGGACGGCCAAGGCAAGAAGCGCCATATCGTTACTTTGCTGACCCGCAAGGTCACCGCTGAGCAACTGCAGCGAGTAAGTTCGATTACTGCCCAATATGGCCTGAACATCGACCATATCGATCGCCTGTCCGGGCGTATGCCTCTGGACATGCCGGCGGACCAGGGCAAGGGCTGCATCGAGTTTTCGGTGCGTGGCGAAGCCGCCGACCCACAGGCCTTGCGCGCCGAGTTCCTCAGTGTGGCTCAGGAGCTAAACGTCGATATCGCCTTCCAGGAGGACTCGCTGTTCCGCCGTAACCGGCGCTTGGCGGTGTTCGACATGGATTCGACGCTGATCGAGGCTGAAGTCATCGACGAGCTGGCCAAGGCCGCCGGGGTTGGCGCTCGGGTGGCGGAAATCACCGAGCGGGCAATGGCCGGCGAGCTGGATTTCCGTGCCAGCTTCAAGGAGCGCCTGGCGCTGCTCAAAGGCCTGGACGTGAGCGTTCTGGATGCCATCGGCGCCTCCCTGCGCTTGACCGAAGGTGCGGAAACCCTGTTCGCCGAGCTCAAGCGCCTGGGCTACAAGACCGCGATCCTCTCCGGTGGCTTCACTTACTTCGCCAAGCAGCTGCAGGCCAAGCTGGGCATCGACTATGTGTTCGCCAACGAGTTGGAAGTGGTGGACGGCAAGGTCACCGGCGTGGCCGTGGAGCCGATTGTCGACGCTCAGCGCAAGGCCGATCTGCTGCGTGAACTGGCCCACAAGGAAGGCTTGCGACTGGAGCAGACTATCGCGGTCGGCGACGGCGCCAATGATCTGCCGATGCTGGGCATTGCCGGCTTGGGCGTGGCCTTCCGCGCCAAGCCACTGGTCAAGCAATCGGCCAAGCAGGCGATCTCCACCCTGGGCCTGGATGGCGTGCTGTACCTATTGGGTTTCCGTGATCGTGACGGACAGCTCTGAGTTCCTGCCATCGCGCGAGGGGTGAAACCCTCAGCCCATGAAAAACGCCGCTGATCAGCGGCGTTTTTCATTTAGCGTTGGAGCATCAGGCTTTAGGCAGGCCCATGCCTTGCCCCATCTGCACGGGTGAGCCAGCGGTCAGGTCTTCGGCCCATTTCACCTGGTCCGGGCCAAACAGCACGATGGCGGTGGAGCCCAGTTTGAAGCGGCCCATCTCGGCACCTTTTTCCAGGTGGATTGGCGCTCGGGCGGCTTCGTCGTAACGCACGGTCTTGAGTTCGCGCTTGGGCGGCGTTACCAGGCCGGCCCAGACGGTTTCAATCGACGCGACGATCATTGCACCCACCAGCACCAGTGCCATCGGCCCGCGTTCGGTGTCGAAAATGCACACTACGCGCTCGTTGCGGGCGAACAGTTCGGGAACGTTCTCGGCGGTGGTCTGGTTCACCGAGAAGATCCTCCCAGGCACGTAGACCATTTCCCGCAGGGTACCGGCCAGAGGCATGTGCACCCGGTGGTAGTCCTTGGGCGACAGGTAGATGGTGGCGAAGTCACCGCCCATGAATGGCGCGGCCAGGGCCGGGTCGCCGCCCAGCAGTTCCAGCACGCTGTAGCTGTGGCCCTTGGCCTGGAACACTCGGCCGTGTTCGATCGGGCCCAGTTGGCTGACTGCACCGTCGGCTGGGCTGAGCACTGCGCCCGGAGTCGGGTCCAGCGGCCGGACACCGTCTTTCAGGGCGCGGGTGAAGAAGGCGTTGAAGTGCTCGTAAGCGGTCACGTCCTCCACTTGGGCCTCGGACATGTCCACCTGATACTGCTTGGCGAACCAACTGGTGAAGGCATTCTTGAACCAGCGCACGCGGCACTCGGCAATGCAGCCGGCCAGGCGCGACAGCAGGTGGTGAGGCAGCAGGTACTGGCTGAGGATGAACAAACGCTTTTTCATTGACTGTCCTTAAAAACCTTAAATCTCTACGGGCGTATCGGGATGATTGCCCCATTCGCCCCAGGAACCGGCGTAGCCCTTGACCCGTGGATAACCGAGCGCCTTGGCCACCAGGTAGGTGAAGCCAGAGCGGTGGTGGGTCTGGCAGTGGGTGATCACTTCTTTGTCTTTGCTGATGCCCAGGTCCTTGAGGATCTGCGGCATGTCGAGGCGGATGCGCAGGTGGCGTGCCTGGTCCATGCCGGCGGTCCACTCGAAGTTCACCGCGCCGGGGATGTGTCCGCCTTTGGCGGCCAGGACCTTCTCGCCGGAATACTCCAACGGACCGCGGGCGTCCCAGATCGCCAGGTCGGCAGCGCCGAGGCGGCTTTGCAGGTATTCCCGGGTGGCGATGGGCTCGTCATGCAGGGTCAGCGACACCGGGTTGCCTGCCGAGGCCGGAACTTCGGTGGAAACCGGCAGGCCTTCGCCCAACCAGGCTGTAAGGCCGCCATCCAGATAGTGGTAGCGGCTGTGGCCGATCACGTCCAACAGCCAGATGAAGCGCCCGGCCCAGCCACCGCCCTCGTCGTCATAGACCACATAGACGGCGTCCGGGGTGTGTCCGAGTTCGCCAAACAGCGTTTCGAGGGTGGACTGTGACGGTAGCAGCCCAGGGGCTGGAGCCTGGCCGAGCTGGGTGCGCTTGGGGTCGACGAAGCGTGCCCCGGGAATATGCCCGGTGGCGTAGCGGGCAGCGCTGGTCAGGTCGACCAGGATCAGTTCGCGAGCGTCGAGGCGGGCGAGCAAGTCGCTCGGTTCGATGACCAGCGGCAAGCCAGAGAAGTCAGACATGTCAGGTCCCCAGGGCGCAAAGGGAGAGATTGTAGCGCAAGCGTCATTGGCTGCGGTTGGTAAAGCTGTGCAAGGCCTTTTCGATGCACTGAGCGGTCTTGCCGAACGCCTGGACGCTGATTTCCGAAAACGGTACGCCGCCCTGATCGGCGATCGCCAGCATCAGCACCCGGTCGTTGCACGATAGGGAGCGGATCAGCAGGTGTTCACCGCGGAACAGTTGGCGCAGTGCTCCTGGCAAGTGAGCGGAGAATTGTGCTTTGTTGGCCGGGGTCAGGCGCACCAGGGCGGACTTTTCCAATAGGCGCTGCAGCAGCGTGCTCTGCTTGGCTTGGAACGTCAGGCTGGCAGCTTCCTTGGGCAAGCCGAAGAGCTGTTGTACCCGCAGATGATTCAGGCTGCGATCGACCATCAGTAGCATCACCCGGTGCATGCCGCAGGCGACCAGGGCGTCCCGGGCAAAGCCGGTGAGGTGCACGGCATTGGTAAAGGGGCTGGGGTCCTGCAACAGCTCGCCGCAGAGTTTGCGCCACTTGGCCAGCTCCGCCGCAGTGGGGGCCGGTGCTGGCAGTTCGCCGTGGTGCAGGCGCCGGGTGTTCCAAGGCCAGAGCAGGGCCTGGGCCGGGTGCCAGAGATCGGGCTGGGTGTCGTTGCGAGCGCTTTGTACCGCTTGTTGGTGCAGCTGTTGCTGGACCTGGGCAACGGGAATTTGCAGGTACAGGCTGGTGAGATTCTGCCAGCGTCGGCCGTGAGGACTGTTCCAGGATTGATGCGCAGCCAGTGCCAGGCCGTTGGCCAGCAATACGGTGTTGGCCGGCTGATTGAGCCAGCGTCGCAGGTCGGGGTCGGCGTCCAGGCGCTGTTGTTGGCGCAACGGATTGTCGCTGTCCCGAGCGATCAGCATGGCCTTGGCCAGCAGGTGTTGTTCCTGGGTCAGCACGCGATAGCCCTGCTGGACCCAGATCGGCAAGTGCCAGGCTTGTACCAGGGCCTGGCACATCTCCATCAGGCGCACACCGAACAGCTGTAGTTCGACCTCGCGGGCGGATTCGTGTTTGTAGATGACCCGCAGCTCCCACTCTTCCAGCAGCTTGGGATACACCAGGGCCATGGCCCACAGGGGTGAGAGAAACAGCAGGCTGCCCCAGTGGATGTCTTGCCAGAGCCGTGCCAGGCGTCCGGCAAAGAAACCGTTGGCTTGCTGGCTGGCATGCTGGCTGATCAGTTGGAACTGGCGTAGCGCCTGCGGGATCTGCTGTTCGGGCAGCGTCGGCAGTTGTTCGAGCAATTCCTCGGTGCGCTTGAGGCCCAGGCGGTTGACTGCGATCTCCAGGTTTTCCGCCGGTTCACTCATGCTGCCGTGGGCGTGCCGATTGGCTTCGCGGATCACGCTCAAGGCCAGTGCCGGACTGTTTTGCATCAGGTCGGCAATATCGCGCAGTGAGCTGCGATTGTTGGCAATGGCTGCGCAGACGCGGTCATGGCTGGCTTGCGGTACGGGCAGGCGCACGCCATTAAGGAGTCTTACCCAGGCGTCGAGAGAGGCGGGCGGGGAATGTGGGACGCTGGTTTCATTAGGCATGGTTGGGCGTAATCATCGTTTGCTGTGAACGCGCCCAGAACGGGCCAAACTGGCTTTTCGCCTTAACTGGCTATAGTCTGGCGCAGTTTTGCCGATAAGTAGAAGAAGAGTTTTAAGAACTTCCGAATATGACCTTGAACCCGACTCAGTAAGTACTCCCCTACCTATGGCTAAAATTATCGGCATCATCGTCGTATTCGCGAGCGTGCTCGGCGGATACGTGCTCTCTCACGGCAAAATCGCTGCCCTGATCCAGCCCTTCGAGGTGTTGATCATCGGCGGTGCGGCCTTTGGTGCTTTCCTCCAGGCCAACCCGGGTTATATGACGATGCACGTCATCAAGAAATCCCTGGGAATGTTCAGTTCGCGCTTCACTCACACTTTCTATTTGGAAGTGTTGGGTCTGATCTACGAAATCCTCAACAAGAGCCGCCGTGAAGGCATGATGGCGATTGAGGGGGATATCGAAGACGCCGCGGCCAGCCCGATTTTCGCCAAGTACCCGGCGGTTCTGAAGGACGAGCGCATGACTGCGTTCATCTGTGATTACCTGCGCATCATGTCCTCCGGCAACATGGCTCCCCACGAGTTGGAAGGCCTGTTCGACATGGAGCTGTTCAGCCTCAAGGAAGACCTTGAGCACCCATCCCATGCGGTTACCGGGATTGCCGACGCCATGCCCGGCTTCGGTATCGTCGCGGCGGTACTGGGGATTGTGGTGACCATGGCGTCCCTGGGTGAAGGCGACCAGAAGTCCATCGGTTTGCACGTAGGTGCGGCACTGGTGGGTACCTTCTTCGGTATTCTTGCGGCCTATGGTTTCTTCGGCCCGCTTGCCACTTCGTTGTCCCATGACGCTAAGGAAGAGCTGAATGTCTACGAGGCCATCAAGGCTTCGCTCGTAGCCTCCGCTTCCGGCATGCCGCCTTCGCTGGCGGTGGAGTTCGGGCGCAAGGTCCTGTACCCGGCGCACCGTCCTAGCTTCGCCGAGCTGGAACAAGCGGTTCGCGGTCGCTAAGTCATGGAAAATAATCAGCCGATTATCATCAAGCGCGTCAAGCGCTTCGCTGGCGGGCATCACGGGGGCGCCTGGAAAATCGCCTTCGCCGACTTTGCCACGGCGATGATGGCGTTCTTCCTGGTGCTGTGGTTGCTGTCCACTGCAACTCCGGAACAGAAGATCGCCATTGCCGGTTACTTCAAGGATCCGATCGGCTTCTCTGAAAGCGGCACGCCCTACATTATTGATCTGGGCGGCTCTCCGGAGCTGGCGCCAGATACCACCCTCAACCCCGAGATCAAGTCCCAGCCACAACCGGACAAGGTCACGGTGGATGCCGATCAGGTGGAGGGCATGGCCGAGCAGGTCGAGCGCGAGCGTCTCGAGTTGCTGCTGCAAGAGTTGCAGAACAAGGTCGAAGAGAATCCCCAACTGCAGAAGTTCAAGGATCAGATCCTCTTCGAGATCACCCCGGACGGTCTGCGCATCCAGATCATGGACGCCGAGAACCGGCCGATGTTCGACTCCGGCAGCGCCCGTCTGAAGCCGTATTTCGAAGACATCCTGCTGGCCATGGCCGACACCATCAAGACGGTGCCGAACAAGATCAGCATCAGCGGTCATACCGATGCCAAGCCGTATTCGGGCACTGGCGACTTCGGTAACTGGGAGCTGTCTGCCAACCGTGCCAACGCTGCGCGGCGGGCGTTGGTGGCTGGTGGTTATCCTGATCCGCAAGTGGCACGAGTAGTGGGTTTCGCCTCCTCTGCGCTGTTCGATCGCAAGGATCCGTTCAACCCGGTCAACCGGCGTATCGATATCGTGGTGCTGACCAAGAAGGCGCAGCGCGCCATCGAGGGTGAGCAGACCGATCCGAATGCCCCGGCGCCAGCCCAGGGGAGCGGGGCTCCCGGGGCGGTGCCGGGTGCGGCAACTGATCCGAATGCCCTGCCGCCGGGCAGCGAGTCACTGCCGGCTCATGAAGTGCGCCAGCGGATGAACATCTTTGAAGATGGCGTGCTGAAGATGGATGAGCAGGGTGCGGCAGGTCAGGCGCCAGCTTCCAGGCCGGCTCCGACGGCCCCGACACCCCAGCCTGCGGCGCCACCGGCTGTACCGGGAACGGTGAAGTGACAAATGACAAGGCCGCGAAGATCGCGGCCTTGTCGTTTCTACGGTCGTTCGTTCAGTAGCTGTTGTCGGGCAGGCTGGCGAGGATCGAGCGGTAGCTGTTCATCCGTTGTTGTTGGATGCGCCCATCTTCCAGAGCCTTGAGCAGTGCGCAGCCCGGTTCGCGATCGTGCTTGCAGTCGCGGAAGCGGCAGGTGCCCAGCAAGTCGTTGAACTCGATGAAGCCGGCCTCGACATCGGCCCGGCTGACATGTCCCAGGCCGAATTCACGAATGCCTGGGGAGTCGATCAGTTCACCGCCGCCGGGGAAGTGGAACAACCGCGCGGTAGTCGTGGTGTGGGTGCCCTGCCCGGAAAGCTCGGAGAGTGGGCCGACCCGGGTTTCGACTTCCGGTAGCAGGCTGTTCACCAGGGACGACTTGCCTACCCCGGACTGACCGACGAACACACTGATGCGACCATCCAGCAGGGCTTGCAGTTGTTCCATGCCGTCGCCGTGATGGGCCGAGACTTCCAGCAGTGGATAACCCAGCTGGCGATAGACCGCGAGCAAGGCGTTGAGTGCCGGAGCGTTCTGCTCGTCGATCAGGTCGGCCTTGTTCAATAGCAGCAGTGGCCGGATACCGGCGTGCTCGGCGGCCACCAGGTAACGGTCGATGAGGTTGGCGTGGGGCTCGGGCATGGGCGCAAACACGATCACGATCATGTCGACGTTGGCGGCCACTGGCTTGAGCTGGCCGCGGCTGTCCGGGCGGCACAGCTCGGTGTTGCGCGGCAGTTGCGCGACGATCACCCCGATGCCCTGGTTGCCGGCGCGCCAGACCACTTGATCCCCAGTCACCAGGGCGGGCAGGTTGGCCCGCAAGTGGCAGCGGAACACTTGGCCGGCCAGTTCGCCTTCGCGGGCCTCGACCTCGACCTGAACGCCGAAGTGGGCAATGACCAGGCCGGTCTGTTCCGGGCCCAGGTCGCCACCTTCCAGTGCCTCTACGGCGGAGGACTCGCGTTTGGCAGCGCGAGCAGCGCGCTCACCCTGAATCTTTTCGATGCGCCAGTTTTGGCGGCGATTGAGCTGGCGTTTGGCCATTGGTGTTCCGTGTCGATAATTACGGCGGTTGGGTAAAACGGCGGCGAGTTTAGCACGCCGGGCAGGCCCGCTAGGCTAAACTGCGCAACTACGCCGAGGAGCCCACCCATGCAAAACCCGCAGAACCTGATTTGGATCGATCTGGAAATGACCGGTCTGAACCCTGACACCGACGTCATCATCGAGATGGCGACCATTGTCACCGACAGCAATCTCAACACCTTGGCTGAAGGACCGGTCATCGCCATCCACCAGAGCGACGAAATCCTTGCCGGCATGGATGAATGGAATACCCGCCAGCATGGCGGTTCCGGGCTGACCCAGCGGGTTCGCGAAAGCCGTATCAGCATGGCCGAAGCCGAAGCCCAGACCATTGCCTTCCTGGAGCAATGGGTGCCCAAGGGCAAGTCGCCGATCTGCGGCAACAGCATCTGCCAGGACCGACGCTTCCTCTATCGTCACATGAAGGCCCTGGAAAGCTACTTTCACTACCGCAATCTTGATGTCTCGACCCTCAAGGAGCTGGCTGCTCGCTGGGCTCCGGACGTGCGCGATAGCTTCAAGAAAGGCGGCACCCACCTGGCCCTGGACGATATCCGCGAGTCGATCGCTGAGCTGCAGCATTACCGCAAGCACTTCATCAAGCTCTGATCGCAGGAACCGGCTTGCCGGAGAACGGGCGCGCAGCAAACTCCGCGTCCGTACTTGCCCTCTTTTGGTGCTCGCTTCAACTGAGTAGACTGCGCGCCTTCCTGTAAGGACCGCCATCATGCTGTTGATGCTTTATCTGATTGCCATTACCGCCGAGGCCATGACCGGCGCACTGTCTGCCGGCCGTCGCGGCATGGACTGGTTCGGCGTGGTGCTGATCGCCTGTGTCACCGCGCTGGGGGGCGGTTCGGTCCGTGATGTGCTGCTGGGGCATTACCCGCTGACCTGGGTCAAGCACCCGGAATACCTGGTGCTGACCTCGGTGGCAGCCTTGGTGACGATTTTCATCGCGCCGCTGATGCGCCATCTGCGTTCGCTGTTTTTAGTGCTCGACGCCGTGGGCCTGGTGGCCTTTACCCTGATCGGCTGCATGACCGCTCTGGAGATGGGGCACGGCATGCTGGTGGCTGCGGTCAGCGGGGTGATCACCGGGGTCTTTGGCGGCATCCTCCGGGATATCTTCTGCAACGACATTCCGCTGATCTTCCGTCGCGAACTGTATGCCAGCGTGTCCTTTGCCGCCGCCTGGTGCTACATGCTGTGCATCTACCTGCAACTGCCCAGTGAGCAGTCGATCCTGATCACCCTGTTCGGCGGTTTCCTATTGCGCTTGCTGGCAATTCGTTTTCACTGGGAAATGCCCAAGTTCGTCTACAACGACGAGCATTGACGGTTGGCGTGCTGGGTCAGGGCCCATTGCACATGCTCGCGCACCAACTCCGATGGATAGTCCTGGCGGGCCTTGAGGGCCTCCAGTACCGGAATGCTCGATGGTGCATTGCCCAGGCCCACTGCCAGGTTGCGTAGCCAGCGCTCGTAACCCGCACGGCGTAGCGGTGAGCCCTCGGTGCTGCTGAGGAACTTGTCCTCGTCCCACAGGAACAGTTCCGCCAGTTCCGCGTTGTCCAGGTTGTGTCGAGGCTTGAAGTCACCTTCTCCCGAGGGGCGGGCGAAGCGGTTCCAGGGGCAGACGATCTGGCAATCGTCGCAGCCGAATACCCGATTGCCAATCAGCGGGCGCAGGTCTTCGGGGATGGCATTTTTCAGTTCGATGGTCAGGTAGGAAATGCAGCGCCGCGCATCCAGCACATAGGGGCCGACAAAGGCCTTGGTCGGGCAGATGTCCAGGCAGGCTGTGCAGCGTCCGCAATGCTCGGTGGCATGGGGCGCGTCCACTGGCAGCGGTAGGTCGACGAACAGTTCGCTGAGGAAGAAGTAGCTGCCGGCCTTACGGTTCAGCACCAGGGTGTTCTTGCCGATCCAGCCGAGCCCGGCCTGTTCGGCGATGGCCTTCTCCAGCACGGGCGCGCTGTCGACGAAGGCCCGATAGCCAAAGGGCCCGATGGCTTGCTGGATGCGCTCTGCCAGTTGTTGCACGCGTTTGCGGATCAGCTTGTGGTAGTCGCGGCCCAGGGCGTAGCGCGAGACGTAGGCTTTGGAGGGTTCGGCCAGGCGCTGGGCCATTTGGGTATCGCCGGGGAGGTAGTCCATGCGCAGCGACACCACTCGCAGAGTGCCGGGCACCAATTGGTCGGGGTGGGAGCGTTTGCTGCCGTGGGCGCCCATGTATTCCATCTCGCCGTGGTAGCCGGCGGCGAGCCAACGCTCCAGGTGCTGCTCATGCTCGGCCAGGTCCAGGCCGCTGATGCCGACTTGTTGAAAGCCCAGTTCGCGGCCCCAGTCCTTGATCGATTGGGCGAGAGCGGGGAGATCCTGGGTAATAGCGGGCATGATGCGAGAGAAACCGGGGCTGAGGTGCGTATAATTCTGCCAGACATCGGAGCTTGAAGACGCATGCCGCAGACAAAACACCCTTTACCTGACGTTCAGTTGCTGACTTCCGGCCATTTGCCGCGTCTGAACGTGCGCTCCCGAGATGCTCATAAAGGCCAGTTCGGCCATCTGTTGTTGATCGGTGGCGATCGAGGCTTTGCCGGTGCTGCTTTGTTGAGTGCTGAATGCGCTCTGCGCAGTGGCGCGGGGCTGGTGTCCCTGGCCACTCGCAGCGAACATGTGGCTGCGGCCGGTGCGCGCCTACCGGAAGTCATGACCCTGGGTACCCATTCGGCCAATCAGTTGATGGGGCTGTTGGCACAGGCCAGCGTGGTGGTGGTCGGCCCTGGCCTGGGCCAGGGCGCCTGGGGGCGTAGCCTGTTGTCCGCTGCGGCCAACGCGGCTTTGCCTCAAGTGTGGGATGCCGACGCCTTGAACCTATTGGCGCTGGGCGGTCTGCAACTGCCGACCGGCAGTGTGATCACCCCACATCCCGGGGAGGCAGCTCGTCTGTTGGGTGTTTCCATTGCCGAGGTTCAGAGTGATCGCCCTGCGGCTGTTCGAGCCTTGAGCGAGAAATACGCAGCGATTGCCGTGCTCAAGGGCGCTGGTAGCCTGATCGCCAGTCCCGACGGCCAGTTGGCCCGCTGTGATGCTGGGCATCCGGCGATGGCCACTGCGGGTTTGGGGGATGTGCTCGCGGGGTTGATCGGTGCGTTGCTGGCACAGCGGTTGCCGGCATTCGATGCTGCCTGCCTGGCAGTCTGGCTGCATGCCAGCGCCGGCGAGCTGCAAGGAAAATTGGGCCGTGGGCTGGCGGCCAGTGATCTGATCCCAGCCATTCGTCAGTTGTTGGAGGAGCAATCACCGTGTCTGAGTTAACCCTTTATCTGGCCGACGAGCAGGCCATGGTGGAATTTGGTGCACGTATTGCCCGGGTCACCGGGGGCGTGGGAGTGATTTTTCTGGAGGGCGACCTCGGGGCCGGTAAAACCACCTTGTCTCGGGGGATCATCCGGGGATTGGGGCATGTAGGCGCAGTAAAAAGCCCGACCTTTACCCTGGTAGAGCCCTACGAGATCGGTACGGTGCGGGCCTTTCACTTCGATCTGTACCGTTTGGTCGACCCGGAGGAGCTAGAGTTTCTGGGGATTCGCGACTACTTCGAAGGTGATGCATTGTGCCTTTTGGAATGGCCCCAGCGTGGTGCAGGCTTTTTGCCAAAGCCCGACCTGACCATTACCATTACACCGCATAACAATGGGCGTTCTGTGCATCTGTTGTCTCAGGGCTCGCGAGGCGAGTCCTGGTGTGCCGCTTTGGCGTTGGAATTCAAATAATTGATGGGGTTAGGTATGCGCATTCGCGCGTTGGTTGCTGTCGTAGGACTGTTGCTTACGGCATTGGCCGTCGATGCTGTGGCCGCTACACAGGTTCGCAGTGTCCGCCTGTGGCGGGCACCGGATAACACGCGACTGGTATTCGACTTGTCCGGCCCGGTTCAGCACAGCGTCTTTACCCTGACGGCCCCGGATCGCCTGGTGATCGATATCAATGGCGCGACTCTTGGCGGCCCGCTGAACGTTGCCACGGCCAACACGCCGATTACCGCCATGCGTTCGGCGCAGCGCACCCCCAGCGACCTGCGGGTGGTCATCGACCTGAAAAAAGCCGTCACGCCAAAAAGCTTTACCCTGGCGCCCAACGCCCAGTACGGCAATCGCCTGGTGGTCGACCTGTTCGATAATCCCGCTGACGCCGCGCCACCTGCTGCGCCTCCACCCACTGTCGCGACCGTGCCGGCAGTGCCGGTCACCCCGGTGGAACCAGCGATCAAGCTGCCTCCAGCTCCGGCGGGCAAGCGCGACATCATTGTGGTAATCGACGCCGGTCACGGCGGTGAGGACCCGGGTGCGTCCGGCTCGCGAGGGCAGCATGAGAAAGATGTAGTGTTGGCTATCGCCCGGGAACTGCAGCGTCAGGTCAATGGCCTCAAGGGCTTCCGCGCCGAACTGACCCGTACTGGCGACTACTTCATTCCGTTGCGTGGCCGTACCGAGATCGCTCGGAAGAAGGGTGCTGACCTGTTCGTTTCGATCCACGCTGACGCCGCCCCTTCGGCTGCTGCGTTTGGTGCTTCGGTGTTCGCCTTGTCCGAGCGCGGTGCCACTTCGGAAACTGCCCGCTGGCTGGCGGACAGTGAAAACCGTTCCGACCTGATCGGTGGTGCCGGCAACGTTAGTCTGGATGACAAGGACCGGATGCTGGCGGGGGTGTTGCTGGACCTGTCGATGACCGCGTCCCTGACCTCCAGCCTGAATGTCGGGCAGAAGGTCCTGAACAATATCGGCCGGGTTACGCCGCTGCACAAACAACGGGTGGAGCAGGCCGGGTTCATGGTGCTCAAGTCCCCGGACATCCCGTCGATCCTGGTGGAGACCGGCTTTATCTCCAACTCTAACGAAGCCTCGAAGCTGGCTACCGCCAGCCATCAGCAGGCCTTGGCGCGTTCCATCAGCAGCGGTGTGCGGCAGTTCTTCCAGCAAAACCCACCACCAGGGACGTATATCGCCTGGCTGCGGGATTCCGGAAAAATCGCCCAGGGGCCACGTGATCACCGGGTCAGCCCGGGTGAGACCCTGGCCATGATTGCGGTGCGCTATCAGGTCTCAGCGGCTGCCTTGCGCAACGCCAACAACCTGAAAAGCGACGAGTTGAAAGTGGGGCAGGTCCTGACCGTCCCCGGCACTGAATTGGCGGCCAAGGAATGAGTGATTCGGCAATCAGCGGCGCGCGTATCGAGCTGCTCAGCCCCCGCCTGGCCAACCAGATCGCGGCAGGCGAGGTGGTTGAACGCCCGGCCTCGGTGATCAAGGAGTTGCTGGAAAACAGCCTGGACTCTGGTGCCAAGCGCATCGATGTGGATGTTGAGCAGGCCGGGGTCAAGCTGTTGCGGGTGCGCGACGATGGCAGTGGTATTTCCTCCGACGACCTGCCGCTGGCGCTGGCCCGTCACGCCACCAGCAAGATTCGCGACCTGGAAGACCTGGAGCGGGTAATGAGCCTGGGTTTCCGCGGTGAAGCCTTGGCCTCCATCAGCTCCGTGGCTCGTCTGACCCTGACTTCCCGTACCCGGGATGCCGAGCAGGCCTGGCAGGTGGAAACCGAAGGCCGGGACATGGCTCCGCGAGTACAGCCGGCGGCGCATCCGGTGGGGACTTCGGTGGAAGTGCGTGATCTGTTCTTCAATACTCCGGCCCGGCGCAAGTTCCTCAAGGCGGAGAAGACCGAGTTCGATCACTTGCAGGAAGTGATCAAGCGCCTGGCCCTGGCGCGTTTTGACGTGGCCTTTCATCTGCGGCACAACGGCAAGAGCATCCTCAGCCTGCACGAAGCCAAGGACGACGCGGCGCGTGCCCGGCGTGTGGCAGCGGTCTGTGGCTCGGGCTTTCTGGAGCAGGCGCTGCCCATTGAGGTCGAGCGCAATGGCCTGCATCTATGGGGCTGGGTGGGCTTGCCGACCTTTTCTCGCAGCCAGGCGGACTTGCAGTATTTCTACGTCAATGGACGCGCCGTGCGGGACAAGCTGGTAGCCCACGCGGTGCGCCAGGCTTATCGCGATGTGCTGTTCAACGGCCGGCACCCGACCTTTGTGCTGTTTTTCGAAGTCGATCCTTCGGTGGTCGACGTCAACGTGCATCCGACCAAACACGAAGTGCGCTTCCGTGACGGACGCATGGTGCATGACTTCCTCTATGGCACCTTGCACAGAGCCTTGGGCGATGTGCGTCCCGAGGACCAGTTGGCGGCGCCCGCTGCGGTGGCAGGTATCGTGCGGCCGACCGGTATCGAGGCCGGAGAGTTCGGGCCCCAGGGGGAGATGCGCCTGGCGGCGAATTTGGCCCTAGAGCAGCCGCAGTCCCAGCCGAACCTCAGTGCGCCAGGTACTGGTGCCGGCGCCGGCTACCAATATCAGTACACGCCACGCCCCCAGGCAGTGTTGCCAGCAGCGGAGGCCCAGGGGGCCTATCGCGAGTTTTTTGCGCCATTGCCGGGGGGCGCCGCTGCGGCCCTGCCAGAGGGGCAGGAGGACATTCCCCCATTGGGGTACGCCCTGGCGCAGCTCAAGGGCATCTACATTCTGGCGGAAAACGCCCAGGGCCTGGTGCTGGTGGACATGCACGCGGCTCATGAGCGGATTATGTACGAGCGCTTGAAGGTGGCGATGGCCAGCGAAGGCCTGAGTGGCCAGCCATTGCTGGTGCCGGAGTCGATTGCGGTCAGCCAGCGTGAAGCAGACTGTGCTGAAGAGCATGCCAGCTGGTTCCAGCGCCTGGGCTTCGAGCTGCAGCGCCTTGGGCCCGAGACCCTGGCGATCCGGCAGATCCCGGCGCTGTTGAAGCAGGCCGAGGCCAATCGCCTGGTGCACGATGTGCTCGCAGACCTGATGGAATATGGCACCAGTGACCGGATCCAGGCTCACCTCAATGAGCTGCTGGGGACCATGGCCTGCCACGGAGCGATTCGCGCCAATCGGCGACTGGCCCTGCCGGAAATGAACGGCTTGCTGCGGGATATGGAAAACACCGAACGCAGTGGTCAATGCAACCACGGTCGACCGACCTGGACCCAGATGGGCCTGGACGACCTGGACAAACTCTTTCTGCGCGGCCGTTGATGACTCAGCTTCCTCCAGCGATTTTCCTCATGGGCCCGACCGCTGCGGGCAAGACCGATCTGGCCATAGAGCTGACCAAGGTGCTGCCTTGCGAGCTGATCAGCGTCGACTCGGCATTGGTCTATCGCGGCATGGACATTGGTACCGCCAAGCCCTCCAAGGAGTTGCTGGCGCAGTTTCCCCACCGTCTGATCGATATCCTTGACCCGTCCGAAAGTTACTCTGCGGCGGATTTTCGCACCGATGCCCTGGCGGCCATGGCGGATATCACCTCGCGGGGCAAGATCCCGCTGCTGGTGGGCGGCACCATGTTGTATTACAAGGCGCTGCTGGAAGGTTTGGCGGACATGCCTCCGGCGGATCCCAGTGTGCGTGCCGAGCTTGAAGACGAGGCTGCACGCCTTGGCTGGCAAGCGCTGCATGACCAGTTGGCGGTGGTTGATCCAGAGTCTGCGGCCAGGATCCACCCTAATGATCCCCAGCGCCTGACCCGGGCGCTGGAAGTCTATCGGGTCAGCGGCTTGACAATGACTGCCCATCGCCAGCGTCAATTGGCGCAAAGTACTGAAGCAGGCGCATCGGGACGCAGTCAATTGCCCTATACTGTCGCGAATCTGGCCATCGCTCCGGCGAATCGCCAGGTACTGCACCAGCGTATTGCACAAAGATTCACACAAATGTTGGAACAGGGATTCATTGACGAGGTCGTAGCTCTGCGTTCGAGAAGTGACCTGCATGCCGGGTTGCCGTCTATACGTGCAGTGGGCTACCGCCAAGTCTGGGATCATCTGGATGGCAAGCTGACGTCAGCCGAAATGCAGGAGCGGGGCATCATTGCCACGCGCCAATTGGCGAAGCGCCAGTTCACCTGGTTACGCAGTTGGGCTGACCTGCAATGGTTGGACAGCCTGGATTGCGACAATCTGCCACGCGCCTTGAAATACTTGGGGACGATCTCCATATTGAGCTGAGTCCTTGTAATTGCCGTCTATCCTTGGGGGTGTGACGGCTTTAGCCACCTGTTTTCCGATTTTTATTATTGATCCTTAAAGGAGTGCGGCACATGTCAAAAGGGCATTCGCTACAAGACCCTTACTTGAATACATTGCGTAAAGAGAAGGTTGGGGTTTCCATCTATTTGGTCAACGGGATCAAACTGCAAGGCACGATCGAGTCGTTTGACCAGTTCGTTATCCTGCTGAAAAACACCGTCAGCCAAATGGTTTACAAGCACGCTATCTCGACAGTAGTTCCAGTTCGCCCGATTCGTCTGCCTAGCGCATCCGAATCCGAACAGGGTGACGCTGAGCCAGGTAACGCCTGATAGGAGTCTCCTTTGTTCTTTGAGCGCCACGGTGGTGGTGAACGGGCCATTCTCGTTCACTTGGATGGTCAGGACCCTGAGGCGCGCGAAGATCCGCAGGAGTTTCAGGAGCTGGCAATATCGGCCGGCGCCGAGACCGTCGCGTTTGTAAACGTGCCGCGTCATCGGCCAACCGCCAAATACCTGGTTGGCAGCGGCAAGGTCGAGGAATTACGCGACCTGGTCAACGCCGAACAGGTAGATCTGGTGATTTTCAATCACATCCTCACGCCCAGTCAGGAACGTAACCTCGAACGTGTATTCGAGTGTCGCGTGATTGATCGCACGGGCCTGATTCTCGATATCTTCGCTCAGCGCGCACGCACTCATGAAGGCAAGCTCCAGGTTGAACTGGCCCAGCTTGAACACATGAGTACGCGATTGGTTCGCGGCTGGACTCACCTTGAACGGCAGAAAGGCGGTATCGGTCTGCGCGGTCCAGGTGAAACCCAGTTGGAAACTGACCGACGCCTGCTGCGAGTGCGTCTGCGGCAGATCAAGGCACGCCTGGAAAAGGTTCGCAGTCAGCGTGAGCAATCCCGTCGAGGGCGCAAGCGCGCCGACATTCCGACGGTATCGCTGGTGGGGTATACCAACGCCGGCAAGTCGACCCTGTTCAATGCGGTGACCGAATCCGACGTGTACGCGGCCGACCAGCTTTTCGCCACGCTCGATCCGACTTTGCGCCGGCTCGAGCTGGATGATCTGGGGCCGATCGTGCTGGCTGATACCGTGGGCTTCATCCGCCACTTGCCGCACAAATTGGTGGAAGCGTTTCGGGCTACGCTCGAAGAGTCGAGCAACTCCGACTTGCTGCTTCATGTGATCGACGCCCATGAGCCTGAGCGCATGGCCCAAATCGAGCAGGTGATGGTGGTGCTGGGGGAAATCGGGGCTCAAGACTTGCCGATCCTGGAGGTCTATAACAAACTCGATTTGCTCGAGGGCGTTGAGCCACAGATCCAGCGAGACCCCGACGGCAAGCCGCAGCGGGTCTGGTTATCGGCTCGTGACGGCCAGGGACTGGATTTGCTCAAGCAGGCCATGGCGGAGCTGTTGGGCGAAGATTTGTTCGTGGGCACCTTGCGCTTGCCTCAGCGTTTTGCTCGACTGCGAGCACAGTTTTTCCAGTTGAATGCTGTGCAGAAGGAAGAACACGACGACGAGGGTGTCAGTTTGCTGGCCGTGCGCCTGCCGCGAGCCGAGTTGAATCGGCTGGTCAGTCGCGAAGGTATGCAGCCGTCCGAATTCATCGAGCAACACACTTTGCAATAAAAGCCTGGGCAAGCGGTTGTGCCGCTGTAGCAGGCATTCTGTAGCATTGGTCGGCGCGCCGTGGGTGCGTCTTTGCTTTATCAGATGGAGAGCGCTATGGCTTGGAATGAGCCGGGTGGCAACTCGAATAATCAGGACCCTTGGGGTGGTAAACGCCGCAATAACGGCGATCGCAAGGGGCCACCAGATCTTGACGAGGCCTTCCGTAAGCTGCAGGAAAGCCTGAATGGGTTGTTCGGTGGTGGTAAGAAACGTGGTGGCGATGGCGGTAGCTCCGGCAAGGGCGGTGGTTTCGGCTTGCTGGGTATTGGCCTTGTCGTGCTGGCGGCCGTGTGGCTGTACAGCGCGGTGTATGTCGTCGACGAGCAGGAGCAGGCCGTGGTGCTGCGCCTCGGCAAATACTACGAGACTGTCGGGCCGGGTCTGAACATCTACTTCCCGCCGCTGGATCGCAAGTACATGGAGAACGTCACGCGTGAGCGTGCCTATACCAAGCAAGGGCAGATGCTCACCGAGGACGAGAACATCGTCGAAGTGCCGCTGACCGTGCAGTACAAGATCAGCAACCTGCAAGACTTCGTGCTGAACGTCGATCAGCCGGAAATCAGCTTGCAACATGCGACTGACAGTGCCTTGCGCCACGTGGTGGGTTCCACCGCAATGGACCAGGTACTGACCGAAGGCCGTGAGCTGATGGCCAGCGAGATCAAGGAGCGTCTGCAACGTTTCCTCGACAACTATCGCACCGGTATCACCGTGACTCAGGTGAACGTACAGAGCGCAGCCGCACCGCGTGAAGTGCAGGAAGCCTTTGATGACGTGATCCGTGCTCGTGAGGATGAGCAGCGTTCGCGTAACCAGGCCGAGACCTATGCCAACGGCGTTGTTCCGGAAGCTCGTGGTCAGGCCCAGCGCATCCTCGAGGATGCCAACGGTTATCGTGATGAGGTGGTATCGCGGGCCAAAGGTGAGGCGGATCGCTTTACCAAGCTGGTTGCCGAGTACCGCAAGGCTCCTGAAGTCACACGTCAGCGTTTGTACCTGGACACCATGCAGGAAGTTTTCAGCAATACCAGCAAGGTCCTGGTGACTGGCAGCAAGGGTGGGCAGAACAACCTGCTTTACCTGCCGCTGGACAAGATGATCGACAGTGGTCGTAGCGGTGGCACTCCGGTAACGGGCTCGGCTTCTGCGGCCAGCAATGAAGCGAATGCGCGTGCGGCGGCTGATCATATGCAGCAACAGCAGCAGACGCGTTCTAGGGAGAGTCGCTGATGAGCAATAAATCGCTGATCGCCCTGATCGTGGGCGTTGTCGTGGCGGTGGTTGCCTGGAACAGCTTCTACATCGTCGCTCAGACCGAGCGCGCGGTGTTGCTGCAGTTCGGTCGTGTGGTCCAGGCGGATGTCCAGCCTGGCCCGCATTGGAAAGTGCCCTACATCAACCAGGTCCGTAAGTTCGATGCGCGCCTGATGACTTTGGATGCACCGACGCAGCGTTTCCTGACCCTGGAAAAGAAAGCCGTGATGGTTGATGCCTACGCCAAGTGGCGGGTGAAAGATGCCGAGCGCTTCTATACCGCGACTTCCGGTCTCAAGCAGATTGCCGACGAGCGTCTTTCCCGTCGTCTGGAATCGGGCCTGCGTGACCAGTTTGGTAAGCGCACCCTGCATGAGGTGGTTTCCGGTGAGCGTGATGCGCTGATGGCGGATATCACTGCTTCGCTGAACAAGATGGCGGAAAAGGAACTGGGTATCGAAGTGGTCGATGTCCGGGTCAAGGCTATCGATCTGCCGAAGGAAGTGAACCGCAGCGTGTTCGAGCGTATGAGCACCGAGCGTGAGCGTGAGGCTCGTGAGCACCGTGCCAAGGGTAACGAACTGGCGGAAGGCATCCGTGCCGACGCTGATCGTCAGCGTCGCGTGCTGCTGGCTGAAGCTTATCGTGAGTCTGAAGAGGCGCGCGGTGATGGTGATGCGCAGGCAGCGGCGATCTACGCCAAGGCCTACGGTCAGGACCAGGAGTTCTACGCGTTCTACCGTAGCCTGCGTGCCTACCGTGAAAGCTTCGCGAACAAATCCGACGTCATGGTTCTGGATCCAAGCAGCGACTTTTTCCACTATCTGGAAAAGTCCAAGCCTTGATCCGCCCCTGACCTAGGGGCACCCCGCCGGGCGGCTAAAACGCCTCGCGGGGTGATCCTTTGGAAAAACGGGTGTATGATGCGGCAGCCGGGAAATTCCCGGCTTTTTTGCGTCTGCATCTTTGATTGGTCGTGGTTCGTTCAGAGCCCGGCGAGATTTTTCGAGGAAAATGGTCTGTACAGCTGATTCCTGGCTGCCTGTCCGGCTGAGCTCGCGTCGGATGCGATTGTTTTCTGCTTCACTCTAAGGCTGGCCCCAGGCTTGCCGCCCGGACCATAGGGGAATGGCGTAATGGCAACGGTAGACCGCTGGCTGCTGCCAGATGGCATCGAAGAAGTACTGCCGCCGGAAGCGGCGCGCATCGAAGTGGCGCGTCGTCAGGTGTTGGATCTGTTTCAGAGTTGGGGTTACGAGTTCGTCGTCACTCCCCATATCGAATACCTGGAATCCCTGCTGACAGGTGCCGGCCAGGATCTGGATCTGCGTACCTTCAAGGTCATTGACCCGCAGTCGGGCCGGCAGATGGGGTTCCGTGCCGACATCACGCCACAAGTGGCGCGTATCGATGCTCACACCTTGCGCCGTGAAGGGCCGAGCCGTCTGTGCTACGCCGGCAGCGTGCTGCATGCGCAGCCGCGGGCCTTATCGTCCTCACGCAGCCCGATCCAGTTGGGCGCTGAGTTGTATGGCGATGCCAGCCCGAGCAGCGATGTCGAGGTCATCAGCCTGATGCTGGCCATGTTGCAACTGGCCGATGTGCCTGATGTGCATATGGACCTGGGGCACGTGGGTATCTACCGTGGCCTGGCCCAGGCTGCTGGCCTGTCCGGAGCCGTGGAGCAACAGTTGTTCGACGCCCTGCAGCGCAAGGCGATCGATGAAGTCATCAGCCTGACCGAAGGCCTGCCTGCCGATCTGGCGGACATGCTGCGCTCCCTGGTGGACTTGTGTGGCAGTCGCGAAGTGCTGGGCGATGCCCGCCGTCGCTTGGCCGGGGCGCCGACTTCGGTTCTGCTGGCACTGGATGAGTTGCTGACGATTGCCGAGCGCCTGTCGGTGCGGTTCCCGAATTTGCCGTTGTATTTCGATCTCGGCGAGTTGCGCGGCTACCACTACCACACCGGTGTGGTGTTCGCGGTGTTTGTGCCGGGCGTGGGTCAATCCATTGCTCAGGGCGGTCGCTACGATGACATTGGCGCGGATTTCGGGCGTGCCCGTCCAGCGACTGGCTTCTCCACCGATTTGAAAACCCTGGTGACCCTGGGGCGTGCTGAAGTCGAGCTACCGTCTGGCGGTATCTGGATGCCTGACAGCACTGATGCGGCACTCTGGCAGACCGTCTGCCAGTTGCGCAGTGAGGGTCAGCGTGTCGTTCAGGCTCTGCCTGGGCAGCCTTTGGCCGCCGCCCGTGAAGCGGACTGCGACCGGCAATTGATTCAGCAGAATGGGCTTTGGCAAGTATTGCCGCTGGCTTCTTGAGTTTTCCTGCCGGCGGCTGCCGGCACCAAGTTTGCGCGAATGAGGACAAGTGTTATGGGTAAGAATGTCGTAGTCCTGGGCACCCAGTGGGGTGATGAGGGCAAAGGCAAGATCGTTGATCTGCTGACCGAACATGCTGCCGCCGTAGTGCGCTACCAAGGTGGCCACAACGCTGGCCACACCCTGGTCATCGATGGCGAAAAAACCGTCTTGCACCTGATCCCGTCGGGCGTGCTGCGCGAAGGCGTGCAGTGCCTGATCGGCAACGGCGTAGTGGTTGCACCTGACGCTCTGCTGCGTGAGATCACCAAGCTGGAAGAGAAAGGCGTACCGGTGCGCGAGCGCCTGCGTATCAGTCCGTCCTGCCCGCTGATCCTGTCCTTCCACGTTGCGCTGGACCAGGCCCGTGAAAAGGCCCGTGGCGAGCTGAAGATCGGTACGACCGGTCGCGGCATCGGCCCGGCCTACGAAGACAAGGTTGCACGTCGTGGCCTGCGTGTGGGCGATCTGCTCAACATGCCGCGCTTTGAAGACAAACTGCGTGAACTGGTGGATTACCACAACTTCATGCTGGTGGGTTACTACAAAGAGCCGGCCATCGAGTTTGAAAAGACCCTGGCTGAGTGCAAGGAATACGCCGAGCTGCTCAAGCCGTTGATGTTGGACGTCACTGCCGAGCTGCACGACCTGCGTCGCGCCGGTAAAGACATCATGTTCGAAGGCGCCCAAGGCTCCCTGCTGGACATCGACCACGGCACCTATCCGTACGTGACCAGCTCCAACACCACCGCTGGCGGCGTGGCGACCGGTTCGGGCGTTGGCCCGATGTTCCTGGACTACATTCTGGGCATCACCAAGGCCTACACCACTCGCGTAGGTTCGGGCCCGTTCCCGACTGAGCTGTTCGACGAAGTCGGCGCTCACCTGGCCAAGCAAGGTCACGAATTCGGCGCCACCACCGGCCGTGCGCGTCGTTGCGGCTGGTTCGACGCCGTTATCCTGCGTCGCGCTATCGATGTGAACAGCATCTCGGGCATCTGCCTGACCAAGCTGGATGTACTCGACGGCCTGGAAACCATCAACATCTGCATCGGTTACAAAGATGCAGAAGGCAAGGACGTTGCGCCGACCGACGCCGACAGCTACGTAGGCCTGCAGCCTGTGTACGAAGAAGTGCCGGGCTGGACCGAATCGACTGTGGGCGCCAAGACCCTGGAAGAGCTGCCGGCTAACGCCCGTGCCTACATCAAGCGTGTTGAAGAGCTGATCGGCGCGCCGATCGACATTATTTCGACAGGTCCGGACCGCAACGAAACCATCGTTCTGCGTCATCCGTTCGCTTGATAAGTTGTTGATGTAAAGAACAAAGGGCCCTTGATCGGGCCCTTTGTCATTTCTGCGTGCCGCACGGCATGACCCTTGCTGTGAAAATCTCGTCTAGAGTGCCATCAAAACAATGGCGTCAAAGCAGAGGGATTTCCTGTGTCGGCCGTTCTCTCATTGTTACAAAGCCGTTTATTGCGGCCTGTTTTCGTTACTCTCGGTATCGCCCTTTTGGTGCAGGTGCTGCTAGCCGTTGCCCTGACTCGGAGCACGGTGACTGCACTTGAGGCGGACCTGGCTGCTCGTCTGGGTGTTGATAGCCAGAAATTGTCTGGCGAGCTCGAGCAGGCCGCTAAGGAGGTCACCTCCAGCCTGGAGAGTCTGTCCAGCAACACTCGCCAGCGCCTGACTGCCGGCCTGTCTTCGCGACTGAAGGAAGAGCAGGTTCAGTTGCGTGCCGCCCTGGAAAAAGACCTGAAGGACTCCGCCAATGACATGGCTCAGTTGCTGGCATCCGTTGCGCCCAGGGCCATGTGGGACAGTGATGTGCCGACTCTGTCCGAGTTCGCGCGGCGTGCCCAGCGTAATCCCAATGTGCTGTTCGTGGTCTATGACGATGCTGCGGGTGAGCACCTGACTCGCTATTTGAATCGGGAGAATCCAATCAACAAGGCCCTGCTGGAAAAGGGCAATGGTGATCGGGCGCTGGACAAGGTCCTGGATGCGGCTAAAAACGATCCTTCGGTCTACTACCTTGAGGCGTCGATCAACCCCAACGGGGTAGAGATCGGCAAGGTGTTGATGGGGGTGTCGACGGCCTCGGTGGAGGCGGATATCGCCGCGCTGGATCAACGCTTTGGGGTCTTGATCGCCAGCAGCGATCAGTTAGTCGGTGACAGCTTGAAGGGAGCCTCTGCCGACAGTTCGGCGGCGATGCGTTCGCGCTTGCAGTCGGCGCAGGCCACTGCCACAGAAATGCAGGCCAATACTGCGAGCACGGTGCAAAAGGCTGCGGCGACCTTGCGTTGGCAGATTGGTGTTGGCCTGGCGTTGGTGGGCCTGGCCCTGTTGCTGTTGCTGGCGGTGGTGCTGGGGCGACGGGTGGTGAGCAAGCTGCATCTGCTGATCTCGGCACTCAATGATCTGGCGGCGGGCGAGGGGGATCTGACCAAGCGGGTGCCGCTCAACAGCAATGATGAGATCGGTGACATGGCATCGGCAGTGAACCGCTTTGTGGATAAGTTGCAGCCCATCGTGCGTGAGGCGGGTGATGTGGCGCAGCGTACCGGGGTCGAGATCGGTGCCATGAGTCTGCGTAATGCCGGGGCGGATGCTGTGGCCGAGGCGCAGCGCGACGAGGTGGCGGAGAGCTTGCGGGCTTTGTCGCAGATGGCCGATGAGGCTCAGGCGGAAAGCCAGGCGATGCAGGCCGCGCTGCAGCAAGTGGTGGAAATTCGCCAGGCGACTGACGAAACCACGCGCACCTCGGAACAGGTTGGCAGCTTAATCGAGGCCCTGGCGGGGCAGGTGGATACCGGGGCGAAGGTGATCGAGCGGTTGGCTCAACAGAGTGAGCAGATCGAGGTGGTGCTGACGGTAATTCACGGCATTGCCGAGCAGACCAACCTGCTGGCGCTGAACGCGGCAATCGAAGCGGCTCGGGCCGGTGAGACTGGGCGTGGATTTGCCGTGGTGGCAGACGAAGTGCGAGCCCTGGCCAGCAAGACCCAGAGTTCCACTGGCGATATCCAGGCACATATCGGTGCCTTGCAACAAGGCGCGCGGGAGGCGGTGGCAGCTATTGGTCAGGCGGGGCGTCAGGCCAGTGAAGGTTTGCTGGTGTTGCGCGACAGTGCCCGGTTGCAGCAGTCGGTGCAGTCTTCGGTGGAGCAGGTGCATGCCGCCATTGGTCTTGCCACCCAGGCTGCGGCGCATCAGGCTCAAGGCGCGCAGGCGGTGCGTGGGCGGGTGGAAACCATTCATGCCCAGGCCGAGCGCGCCGCCCAGGCCGTGGTGGAAACCACCGCCAGCGGCAAGGTGTTGGACAGCCTGGCGGCGCAGCTCAAGGCCAGCCTGGGACAGTTCCGCGCCTGAGGCTTCGCCGGCAAGTCGGCTCCTGCAGCATCGTGTAGGGGGCGGCTTGCTGGCGAAGGTGCTCTCAACGACTCAAGTACATCCGCGTCGTCAACAGATAGACCGGCAGTCCCGATACCAGAATCAGCAGCGCCGCATAAGGCGCCGCAGCCGCAAACTCGACATTTGCCGTATGCGCCCAGACCTCAGTGGCCAAGGTATTCAATCCGGTTGGGCTGAGTAGCAGGGTCGCGGTCAGCTCTTTCATCGCATCCAGGAATACCAGGGCAAAAGCCGCGCCCAGTGCCGGGAAGATGATCGGCAGGGTCACTCGACAAAAGGCGCTGAACGATGACGCTCCCAAGGTTCTGGCTGCCTCTTCCAGTTGCGGTGCGGCCTTGTTCAGTGCGGTGCGAATCGGCGCTTGCGCCAGCGGCAGGAACAGCAGGGCATAGGCAATCAGCAGCAACGCCGAGGTCTGATACAGCGCCGGCACATAGTGCAAGGCGAAGTACACCAGGCTCAGCGCGATCACCAGCCCTGGCAGGGCATGCAGCAGATAGGGCAGGCGTTCGGCCCAGATTGCCAGTCGCCCTTTGTAGCGCACTACCAGCAGGCCAACCGGCATCGCCAAGGCCAGGCACAAGCCAGCGCCGCCGAGGGACAGCGCCAGCGAGGAAAGCAGGGCCTCGCTGATGGCTGCGACCGGGAAGGCTGCTGATGAGCCGACTGCCAGCCAGTAGGCGAGCATCGCCAAGGGAACGCCGCTGCCAATCAGGGTCAGAATCAGGCAATACAACTGGCCGCCCATGGACCATCGGCCCAGGCGCACCTGCTCGGCGTGCCGCGCCGCTCCTTGGCCGGTGCGCACGTGTCGTCCCTTGCCGCGAGCCCGCAGCTCCAGGCCTAGCAGCATCAGGCACAGTAACAGCAGCACTGCCGAGAGCATCGCCGCATTGGCATTGCTGAATTCCAACTCGAACTGTTGATAGATCGCCGTAGTGAAGGTTTGCAGGCCGATGATCGACAGAGCGCCGAACTCCACCAGCATGTGCAGGGCAATCAGCAGTGATCCGGCCAGCAGTGAGGGCCAGAGCAGGGGGAGGGTGATCTTGAAGAACACTCCCCAGCGGTTCTGTCCGAGGGTGCGCGCCGACTCCTCCAGGGAAGGGTCGAGATTGCGCAGGGTCGCCGCAACCGGTAGGAACACCAGGGGGTATTTGGACAGGGTCATCACTAGGATTGCGCCGCCGAGCCCTTCGAATCCGGAGCTCAGAGACACCCAGGTGAAACTGCTGACGAAGGCCGGCACGGCGAAAGGCAGGCACAGCAGTACACCCCAAAACCGTCGTCCTTGTAGGTCACTGCGCTCCAGCAGCCAGGCCAGGGACAAGCCGATGACGGCGCAGGTGATGGTCACTCCGAGCATGAGCAGCAAGGTATTGCGCAGCAGGCGGAACACATACGGGCGCCATAGCAGGTGCAAGGCTTCGGCCCAGCCAGCCTGCCAGGCCTTGAGCCCGACATACAGCAGTGGCAGCAGGCTCAGACAGACCAGCAGCAGGACCGGAAGCAGCAGCCAGATAGATGGCCGCTTGCGCCGCGGTGTGTGGCGGGAGCTTGAGGCGGCGGTTAGCGATGGATTCATCAGTTCAGGCCGACGTCACGTTCCAGGTCCAGGGCTTCTTCGGCATTGCCGAGATCGGCCGGAGTTACTTTTGGCGCCTGTAATTCGCTGAACGGCTTGAGTCCGCGGTTTGATTCCATGCCTTTATGCAGTGGGTATTCTGCGGTGGTCTGGGTGATCACCTGCTGACCGTCTTCGCTGGCCATATAGGCGAGGAATTGTTGGGCTTCTTTTGGGTGTTTGCTGGATTTGAGTACTGCCGCGCTGGACACGGTAATCAGTCCACCGGCGTCACCGTCGGTAAAGTAATGCAGTTTCGAGTCCAGTTGGCCTTTTTCCCGTTGTAGGGCGAACCAGTAGTAGTTGTTCACTAGGACTGTAGCCACTTCAGCGTTTTCCACGGCTTTTAGGGCCACCATGTTGTTGCTGTAAACCTTGCCGAATGCCCGCAGGCCGGTCAGCCATTCTTCGGCGGCGTCCATCCCGTGCAACTTGATGATCGCCACAGCCTGTTCCTGGAAGGCGCCGCTGGTGGGTACGAAGCCGACCTTGCCTTGCCATTGTGGTTGGGAGAATTCCAACACTGACTTGGGCAGGTCTTTTTCGTCGATCAGTTTCGGGTTGAAGGCCACGACCCTCACGCGCGCGGTAATGCCGATCCAGGTGCCATTGCCGGCCACATATTCCTTGGGCAGCATGGCGAGGGTGGTGGCATCGCTCTGGGCTAGCAGGCCTTGCTCGCCGAGTTTGTTCAGGGGAGGGGATTCTTCGGTGTAGATCACGTCGGCGGGAGAGCGTTCGCCTTCTTCGACAATCTGGCTGGCCAGTTGATTGCTGCTGCCCTTGCGCACGTTGACGTGTATGCCGGTCTTGGCTTCGAAGGCCTTGGCGACAGCATCGCCAACTTCCTTGTGCTGCCCGTTGTATAGGGTCAGAGAGACTGGATCAGCTGCTTGGGTGGGTGGGGAAGCCAGGGTCAGTCCCAGCAAAGTGATGGTCAAGCCGCGCAGAAGGGATGTTGGAAGGAGGGTATTTCTGAACATCATTCGCAGGTTTCCTCACTGTAGCGTCGCAAAAACTTGTAACAATCATAAACGATATCGTTTCTCATGTGGGTTTTGCGGAGGTAGCAGGAGGCGGAGAGATATAGGGGGGAGTAAACGCAAAAACCCGCTTTCGCGGGTTTTTGTGAGACTTGAAAGCGCTGCTTTCAAGTTTTGAATTGGTGCCCAGAAGAAGACTCGAACTTCCACGACCTTGCGGTCACCAGCACCTGAAGCTGGCGTGTCTACCAATTTCACCATCTGGGCAGTATCGACGTTGTCGCCGTGTCGATGGAGCGCACTATACGGAGAGCGTTTTGATCTGTAAACCCCTGTTTTGGTTTTATTAAATCAAACACTTAGAATGCAAAAACCCGCTTTCGCGGGTTTTTGTTTGAGCGTTGAAATTGTTCTAATCTCAAGCTCTTGAATTGGTGCCCAGAAGAAGACTCGAACTTCCACGACCTTGCGGTCACCAGCACCTGAAGCTGGCGTGTCTACCAATTTCACCATCTGGGCAGCATCGCTGACGTCTCCGTCGTCGATGGCGCGCACTATACGGACGCTATTTTAAGCTGTAAACCCAGAGGATCAAAAAATCTTGAAAAAAGTTGATGAAATCATGCTTAAGGGCGTTTCTGGAGTGCTACGGAGGATTTTCCAGCGTTGTCTGAGCCTGAAATTTCCCGTTTCAATACGCGTATGCCAAACTAACCCGCATATAGACAAGGTGAAATTTATCTAATGGCCGATTGGCAGTCCCTCGATCCCGAGGCCGCTCGTGAAGCGGAAAAATACGAAAACCCTATTCCTAGCCGCGAACTTATCCTCCAGCACCTTGCTGATCGGGGTTCGCCTGCTAGTCGCGAGCAGTTGGTAGAAGAGTTTGGTCTGACCACAGAGGACCAGCTCGAAGCCCTGCGCCGCCGCCTGCGCGCCATGGAGCGCGATGCTCAACTGATCTACACCCGTCGCGGTACCTATGCGCCGGTAGACAAGCTCGACCTGATTCTCGGCCGCATAAGCGGTCACCGCGATGGCTTTGGTTTCCTGGTGCCGGACGACGGCAGCGACGACCTGTTCATGAGCCCTGCGCAAATGCGCCTAGTGTTCGATGGCGATCGCGCTCTGGCCCGGGTTTCTGGCCTGGACCGCCGTGGTCGTCGCGAAGGCGTGATCGTCGAAGTGGTGTCCCGTGCTCACGAAAGCATTGTTGGCCGTTACTTCGAAGAAGGCGGTATCGGCTTCGTGGTGGCGGATAACCCGAAGATCCAGCAGGAAGTGCTAGTGACTCCGGGGCGCAACGCCAATGCCAAGGTCGGTCAGTTCGTTGAGGTGAAGATCACTCACTGGCCGACGCCGCGCTTCCAGCCGCAAGGTGACGTGGTAGAGGTGGTGGGCAACTACATGGCCCCCGGCATGGAAATCGACGTTGCCCTGCGCACCTACGATATTCCTCATGTATGGCCTGAAGCCGTACTCAAGGAAGCTGCCAAGCTTAAGCCGGAAGTGGAGGACAAGGACAAAGAGAAGCGCATCGACCTGCGTGATCTGCCGTTCGTCACCATCGACGGTGAAGACGCCCGGGACTTCGATGATGCGGTCTTCTGCGAAGCCAAGCCTGGCAAGCTGCGCCTATTCGGTGGCGGCTGGAAACTGTACGTGGCGATTGCCGACGTCTCCAGCTACGTGAAGATCGGTTCGGCCCTGGACGCTGAGGCTCAGGTGCGCGGCAACTCGGTATATTTCCCTGAGCGGGTGATCCCGATGCTGCCCGAGCAGTTGTCCAACGGACTGTGCTCGCTGAATCCGAAAGTCGATCGTTTGGCCATGGTCTGCGAAATGACCATCTCCAAGTCCGGCGAGATGACCGACTATCAGTTCTACGAGGCGGTGATCCACTCCAAGGCGCGTCTGACCTACAACAAGGTCAGCGCTATTCTCGAACAGCCGAAAACCACCGAAGCCAAGCAGTTGCGTGGTGAATACGCTGACGTCGTGCCGCACCTCAAGCAGCTGTATGCGCTGTACAAGGTCCTGCTCGGTGCCCGGCATGCCCGTGGTGCCATCGACTTCGAAACCCAGGAAACCCGGATCATCTTCGGTTCCGAGCGCAAGATTGCCGAGATTCGTCCGACCACGCGCAACGATGCTCACAAGCTGATCGAGGAATGCATGCTGGCGGCCAACGTGGCCACTGCCGAGTTCCTCAAGAAGCACGAGATTCCGGCTCTGTACCGGGTGCACGATGGTCCGCCGCCGGAGCGTCTGGAAAAGCTCCGTGCTTTCCTTGGCGAACTGGGCTTGTCCCTGCATAAGGGCAAGAATGGTCCAACGCCGAAGGACTATCAGGCTCTGCTGGAAACCATCAAGGACCGTCCGGATTACCACTTGATCCAGACCGTGATGCTGCGCTCCCTGAGCCAGGCGGTGTATAGCGCCGATAACCAGGGTCACTTCGGCCTGAATTACGAAGCCTATACCCACTTCACCTCGCCGATCCGTCGTTACCCAGACCTGCTGACCCACCGGGCCATTCGCAGTGTCATCCACTCCAAGCAGGACACGCCACACGTGCGTCGCGCTGGAGCAATGACGATTCCGAAGGCGCGTATCTATCCGTACGATGAGGCAATTCTGGAGCAGCTCGGCGAGCAGTGCTCGATGAGCGAGCGCCGCGCCGACGAGGCTACTCGCGACGTGGTGAACTGGCTCAAGTGCGAGTTCATGAAGGATCGCGTGGGTGAGTCTTTCCCGGGGGTGATCACGGCGGTTACCGGCTTTGGTCTGTTCGTCGAGTTGACCGATATCTACGTTGAAGGCCTGGTGCACGTCACCGCCTTGCCGGGTGACTACTACCACTTCGATCCTGTGCATCACCGCCTGGCGGGCGAGCGCACCGGTCGCAGCTTCCGCCTGGGTGACACCGTGGAAGTGCGGGTGATGCGCGTCGACCTCGACGAGCGCAAGATCGATTTCGAGATGGCAGAAAAAACCATCAGCGCCCCGATCGGTCGAAAAAAACGCGGCACTGCGGATGCGCCCGTGAGCAAAACTGTCGAGGCGTCTGCTCCGGCCAAGGCCGGACGTCGCAGCTCCACCAAGGAAAAGGCCGGTGAGGCTTATCGTCCGAGCGATGCTGCGGCGAAAAATGCCGAACTGCGCAAAAGTCGTGAAATGAAGCAGGCGCTGCTGACTGAAGCGAAAAGCGGTGGCAAGGCGGCTTCTGGTGGAAAGTCCGGCAAGTCGGCTCCTGCAAGAAATAGCGACAAGCCCGCCAAGCCGAGCAAACATCGTAAAGGTCCGCCCAAGGCGGGCTCCGCTTCCGGTGCGAAAAGCTCTGGGGCGCGTAAACCTAAGGCCAAGTCATGAGTCAGTTGGAAAAGATCTACGGCGTGCATGCTGTGGAAGCATTGCTGCGTCACCATCCCAAGCGGGTCAAGCAGATCTGGTTGGCTGAAGGGCGCAGTGAGCCTCGGGTTCAGGCGTTGGTGGATCTGGCGGCGCAGAACCGGGTTTCTGTCGGTCAGGCCGAGCGGCGTGAAATGGACGCTTGGGTTGAGGGTGTGCATCAGGGCGTGGTGGCGGAGGTCAGTCCGAGCCAGGTGTGGGGCGAAGCCATGCTCGATGAGCTATTGGATCGCACCGAAGGCGCGCCGCTGTTGTTGGTGCTCGATGGCGTGACCGATCCGCACAACCTCGGCGCTTGCTTGCGCACCGCCGATGCGGCAGGTGCCTTGGCTGTGTTGGTGCCCAAGGACAAGTCGGCAACCTTGACGCCGACCGTGCGTAAAGTGGCCTGCGGTGCTGCGGAAGTGATTCCGTTGGTGGCCGTGACCAACCTCGCGCGCACCCTGGAAAAACTCCAGCAGCGTGGTCTGTGGATCGTCGGCACTGCCGGCGAGGCTGAGCAGGAGTTGTACGATCAGGACCTCACTGGCCCGACCATCATCATCATGGGGGCGGAAGGCAAGGGCATGCGTCGCCTGACTCGTGAGCATTGCGACTACCTGGTGCGCCTGCCAATGGCTGGCAGTGTCAGCAGTCTCAACGTGTCCGTGGCCACTGGCGTGTGTCTCTTTGAAGCCATGCGTCAACGCAGCGCCAAGACCAAGAAGTCCTGACGCTCTTCTATAGGAGTCGGCTTGCCGGCGGACCGCATGCTGCCGTCCATCGCCGGCAAGCAGGCTCCTATAGGTTGTTGTTCAAATAATCACCAATTGCCTTGCGCCGCTGTTCCCCCTTCTCTACAATTGCGCCCCTTGCCGTGACGGCAGGCGCATATGTGCCTATCTCTGGCAAGACACACAAGTGTCATTCACTCCTTGTCTGACCGCTTATAGGCGGCAGGCTACAACCCGTAAGGAGCATTCATGCGTCATTACGAAATCATCTTTTTGGTCCACCCGGATCAAAGCGAGCAAGTCGGCGGCATGGTTGAGCGTTACACCAAGCTGATCGAAGAAGACGGCGGCAAAATCCACCGTCTGGAAGATTGGGGCCGTCGTCAACTGGCCTACGCAATCAACAATGTTCACAAGGCTCACTACGTGATGCTGAACGTTGAGTGCACCGGTAAAGCCCTGGCTGAACTGGAAGACAACTTCCGTTACAACGATGCAGTGATCCGTAACCTGGTCATCCGTCGCGAAGAAGCCGTTACCGGCCAATCCGAGATGCTCAAGGCTGAAGAAAACCGCAGTGAGCGCCGTGAGCGTCGTGACCGTCCTGAGCATTCTGACAGCGCCGATGGCGATGACAGCGATAACAGCGACGCCAGCGATAACGCTGACGAGTAATCCACGGACCTTTTGAGGAGCCAATTACATGGCACGTTTCTTCCGTCGTCGTAAATTCTGCCGCTTCACCGCTGAAGACGTGAAAGAGATCGATTACAAAGATCTCAACACTCTGAAAGCTTATGTATCCGAGACCGGCAAAATCGTTCCAAGCCGCATCACCGGTACCAAAGCTCGTTATCAGCGTCAGCTGGCCACCGCTATCAAGCGCGCCCGCTTCCTGGCCCTGCTGGCCTACACCGACAGCCACGGCCGCTGAGACCGGGCTGTCGACAAGTAGTAAGGGATTGAATGCATGCGCGCCTTAGCTGAGTTCATCATGCGCGGTCGTGTGCAGGCCACGTTAGTCGTGGCCGGATCTGCGGCATTGCCGCTGTTGTTCTGGTTGAGTGCCGCTGCGGGTTGCCTTGTGCTCCTTCGGCGCGGTTCGGACGCCCTTGGCGTCCTCGGAGTCGGGGTGCTTTCAGCATTGATTTGCTGGCACTTCCAGAAAGACCCCAGTGCACTGTTGGTGCTGCTTGGGTCTTGCGGTCTGGCGCTGGTGTTGCGCGCCGGCCACTCCTGGAATCGTGTGCTGTTGGCGAGCGTGGCGATTGCGCTGTTGTGTGTAGCGATATTGGGGACGTTGTTCAGTCCCTTTGTCGATGCGGTGACGCAGGAACTTGTAAAGGTCCTGCCACTGATGTTGGGTGAGGTCTACCAGCAGCTTTCGGTAGATCAGCGAGCCAACCTCGCCTCACTCGTTGCACCTATGGTGATCGGTTCGATTGCGATGATGTTCCAGGTCTTCAGCGTGCTGTGCCTGATTCTTGGGCGCTACTGGCAAGCGTCGTTGTACAACCCCGGTGGTTTTGGTCGCGAATTTCGCCAGATCAGAATCCCCAAGGGACCCTTGATGTTGCTGCTGGCATTGATGTTTGTGGGGCCGATTCTGAGCCCGCAAATGTGGATTCTGGTGCCGTTTTGCAGCGTACCACTGGTCCTCGCCGGGCTGGCCCTGATGCACGGGCTGGTGGCGCAGAAAAGACTGGCCAATTTCTGGCTGGTCGGGGTTTACGTCACGCTGCTGCCTTTGATGCACCTGCTCGTCCCGTTGCTCGTGGTCCTGACCATTGTTGACAGCCTGATTGATTTTCGCGGTCGTTTGGCGCCGAAAGACGCCGATGACGGCTCTGCGAACGGTGAAGGTTAAAAGTTAAGAGGATTTTCACATGCAACTGATCCTTCTGGAAAAAGTCGCCAACCTGGGCAACCTGGGCGACAAAGTGAATGTTAAGGCTGGTTACGGCCGTAACTACCTGCTGCCTTACGGCAAAGCCACCGCTGCGACCGCTGCCAACCTGGCTGCGTTCGAAGAGCGTCGTGCTGAGCTGGAAAAACTGGCTGCAGACCGTAAAACTTCGGCTGAAAGCCGCGCTGCCCAACTGGCTGAGCTGGAAGTGACTATCACTGCCACCGCCGGTGACGAAGGCAAGCTGTTCGGTTCGATCGGTACCCACGATATCGCTGATGCACTGACCGCCTCTGGCGTTGAAGTTGCAAAAAGCGAAGTTCGTCTGCCGAACGGCACCATCCGCAACGTAGGCGAATTCGACGTAGCCGTGCACTTGCACGCTGAAGTTGAAGCAACCGTACGCGTTGTTGTGGTGGCTGCTTAAGCAGCACTTGTCGGCTGGCACCCTCGGGTGCTTGTCGGTAACATCGGGCACGATCCTGTTTACAGGTCGTGCCCTTTGTCTTTCTGCTGATCCTGATTTCCACACCCCCCCGAATTCCAAGTGGCCATGAACGATATCTCCGCTCCCGAGCAATACGATCTGCAAACCGCTGCCCTGAAGGTGCCGCCGCATTCCATCGAGGCCGAACAGGCCGTGCTCGGTGGTCTGATGCTGGACAACAACGCCTGGGAGCGTGTGCTTGATCAAGTCTCGGACGGCGACTTCTATCGGCATGACCACCGCCTGATCTTCCGCGCGATCGCCAAGCTGGCCGATCAGAACATGCCGATCGACGTGGTCACCCTGTCCGAGCAATTGGACAAGGAAGGCCAGACGTCCCAGGTGGGTGGCCTGGGCTACCTCGGCGAGCTGGCGAAGAACACCCCGTCGGTGGCCAACATCAAGGCCTATGCGCAGATCGTTCGTGCGCGGGCAACCTTGCGGCAATTGATCGGCATCGCTACCGAGATCGCCGACAGTGCATTCAACCCCGAAGGCCGTACGGCGGAAGAGATTCTCGACGAAGCTGAGCGACAGATCTTCCAGATCGCCGAGGCCCGGCCAAAAACCGGCGGCCCGGTGAGCGTGAATGACCTGCTGACCAAGGCCATCGACCGTATCGACACCTTGTTCAACACCGACAACGCGATTACCGGGCTGTCCACCGGCTACACCGATCTCGACGAGAAGACCAGTGGCCTGCAGCCGGCCGACCTGATCATCGTTGCTGGCCGTCCGTCGATGGGCAAGACCACCTTTGCGATGAACCTGGTGGAGAACGCGGTACTGCGCAGCGACAAGGCGGTGCTGGTGTACTCCCTGGAAATGCCAGGTGAATCGCTGATCATGCGTATGTTGTCGTCCCTCGGCCGTATCGACCAGACCAAGGTCCGTTCCGGTCAGCTGGAAGATGACGACTGGCCGCGCCTGACCTCGGCGGTCAACTTGCTCAATGACCGCAAACTGTTCATCGACGATACCGCGGGCATCAGCCCGTCGGAAATGCGCGCACGGACCCGGCGCCTGGTCCGCGAGCACGGTGACGTCGGGCTGATCATGATCGACTACCTGCAATTGATGCAGATCCCGGGTTCGGGCGGCGACAACCGGACCAACGAAATTTCCGAGATCTCCCGTTCCTTGAAGGCTCTGGCCAAGGAATTCAATTGCCCGGTGGTGGCGCTGTCACAGCTCAACCGCTCCCTGGAGCAACGGCCGAACAAGCGCCCGATCAACTCCGACTTGCGCGAATCCGGAGCGATCGAGCAGGACGCCGACGTCATCATGTTCGTCTACCGGGACGAGGTCTATCACCCGGAAACCGAGCACAAAGGCATCGCCGAGATCATCATCGGCAAGCAGCGGAACGGCCCCATCGGCTTTGTCCGCCTGGCCTTCATCGGCAAGTACACGCGCTTCGAGAACCTCGCACCGGGCAGTTACAACTTCGACGACGACGAATAACCCGTCTGGGCTCTCCTGGTGCCGGCATGCCGGTGCAGCGGGTCACACTGAATTCCGACCATTGCGGTCGGAATTGGTTATTTTTTGTGCTATATTCCGCGCCCGCGAATTTCCCGTAAATCCACGCGTCCTCTTCTACGCCAACACCGGTCATCGACATGCAAGCAGCCAAGCCGTTATTTGACTATCCAAAGTACTGGGCCGAATGTTTCGGGCCAGCGCCATTCCTGCCCATGAGCAGGGAGGAGATGGATCAGCTCGGCTGGGATTCATGCGACATCATCATCGTCACCGGTGATGCCTACGTCGATCACCCGTCGTTCGGCATGGCGATCATCGGCCGGCTGCTGGAGTCCCAGGGCTTTCGCGTCGGGATCATCGCCCAGCCCAACTGGCAGTCCAAAGACGACTTCATGAAGCTCGGCGAGCCGAACCTGTTCTTCGGCGTCGCCGCCGGCAACATGGACTCGATGATCAACCGCTACACCGCCGACAAGAAGATCCGTTCCGACGACGCCTACACCCCGGGTGGCCTGGCGGGCAAGCGTCCGGATCGCGCCAGCCTGGTGTACAGCCAGCGCTGCAAGGAAGCCTACAAGAATGTGCCAATCGTCCTTGGCGGCATTGAGGCTTCCCTGCGCCGCATCGCCCACTACGACTACTGGCAGGACCGGGTTCGCAACTCGATCCTGATCGATGCCAGCGCCGACATCCTGCTCTACGGCAACGCCGAACGGGCGATTGTCGAAGTCGCCCAGCGCCTGTCCTACGGCCACAAGATCGAAGACATTACCGACGTGCGCGGTACGGCCTTCATTCGCCGCGACACGCCTAAAGACTGGTACGAAGTGGATTCCACGCGTATTGACCGTCCGGGCAAGGTCGACAAGATCATCAACCCCTACGTGAATACCCAGGACACCCAGGCTTGCGCCATCGAGCAGGACAAGGGACCGGTTGAAGATCCTCAGGAAGCCAAGGTGGTGCAGATTCTTGCCAGCCCGCGGATGACTCGGGACAAGACCGTGATCCGCCTGCCGTCCATGGAGAAGGTGCGCAACGATCCAGTCCTGTACGCCCACGCCAACCGCGTGCTGCATCTGGAAACCAACCCGGGCAACGCCCGCGCGCTGGTGCAGAAACATGGCGAGGTCGATGTCTGGTTCAATCCGCCGCCGATTCCCATGACCACCGAGGAAATGGACTACGTGTTCGGCATGCCGTATCAGCGCATTCCGCACCCGGTCTATGGCAAGGAAAAGATCCCGGCGTACGACATGATTCGTTTCTCGGTGAACATCATGCGTGGCTGCTTCGGTGGCTGTACTTTCTGCTCCATTACCGAGCACGAAGGGCGGATCATCCAGAACCGTTCCGAAGAGTCGATCATTCGCGAGATCGAAGAAATCCGCGACAAGGTCCCGGGTTTTACCGGGGTGATCTCCGACCTCGGCGGCCCGACCGCGAACATGTATCGCATTGCCTGCAAGACCCCGGAAATCGAATCCGCGTGCCGCAAGCCGTCTTGCGTGTTCCCTGGCATCTGCCCGAACCTGAACACCGATCACTCGTCGCTGATCCAGCTGTACCGCAGCGCCCGTGCGCTGCCGGGGGTGAAGAAGATCCTCATCGCTTCGGGCCTGCGCTACGACCTGGCGGTGGAATCGCCGGAGTACGTCAAGGAGCTGGTGACCCACCACGTGGGTGGCTACCTGAAGATCGCCCCGGAACACACTGAGGAAGGTCCACTCAACCAGATGATGAAGCCGGGCATCGGCAGTTATGACCGGTTCAAGCGGATGTTCGAGAAGTACTCCAAGGAAGCCGGCAAGGAGCAGTACCTGATTCCATACTTCATCGCCGCCCACCCGGGCACCACCGATGAAGACATGATGAACCTGGCCCTGTGGCTCAAGGGCAACGGCTTCCGTGCCGATCAGGTACAGGCCTTCTACCCGTCGCCGATGGCCACCGCTACCGCCATGTACCATTCGGGCAAGAACCCGCTGCGCAAGGTCACCTACAAGAGTGGCGAAGTGACCATCGTCAAGAGCGAGGAACAGCGTCGCCTGCACAAGGCGTTCCTGCGTTATCACGATCCGAAAGGCTGGCCGATGCTGCGCGAGGCCCTGCTGCGCATGGGCCGTGGCGACCTGATCGGCCCGGGCAAGAATCAGCTGATTCCGACCCATCAGCCGGCGACCGATAGCTACCAGAGCGCCCGGCGCAAGAACTCGACGCCGGCCGGCAGCCACAAGGTGGGCAAGGAAACCAAGATCCTTACCCAGCACACCGGCCTGCCGCCGCGGGCCAGTGACGGCGGCAACGCCTGGGACAAGCGTGAACAGGCCAAGGCTGCGGCATTTGCCCGTAACAAACAGGCTGCTAAAGAGCGTGCCGACGCGGCCAAGGGCAAAGGCAACAAGCCGACCCGCAAGCCGGTGGTACCGCGCTAAACCCCCAAAACGCCAGCCGCAGAGCTGGCGTTTTGCCGTTATGGCGACTGGTTTTATTTGCCGGCGGGCGGTCAACAAACACCCTGAGCTTTGTTAAGGTGGCGCGGTTTTTCAACAGGCTACCGCCAGGTTGGTGCTTGGCACCGGTGGTAGATGTCTTCTTCAGTTCAAGGATGAATAGCGTGACCAGCCTGTTAGCCGGCATCGGCATGGATTCCAATCGCTCGCAGTTTTTCGCCCGCCAACGCATCGAAAGCGAGATTGACCTGCCACGGCTGTTCGCCGCCATCGATTCCGATCCGGCGATTGTCGGCGCCGGGGTGGTGTACATCGACGCCGACTTCAATGTGGTGACCCTGCGCGAGTTCAAGCCGATCTGCAGCATTACCCCCAAGCGGCTGATCCTGCGTGAGGCCAAGAAGTACATCACGCCCCAGCAGTTTATCGAACAGGTGAAGAAGAACCCCCGCGAGTCGCGCCTGACCACTGAGGCGGTGAATACCACGCTGTCCTGTGGCGCCGCGCTGCTGGGCTGGATCGTGGTGTTCAGCGGCAGCATTGCGGTGCCGTTCACGGCGGGGGCCAGTGCGTTCATGGTCGGCCTGGGGATTGCCGCTGCGTCAGCCGGTACCGCCCAGTGCGGAATCGGTGGCCTGCGGGTGCTGAATGAAATCCACAACCCCGATGCCAATGACGAGATGGACGATGCCGAGTGGTACACCACCGTGTCACCGATTCTCGATGGAATATCCCTGGTGGGAGTGGGCGGCTCGGCGCTGACCACGGTCAAGCTGCTCAAGGCCAACAAGGCCTCCGGCATCGGCAAGAGCTGGTACCAGCTGCTGCGTGGGCTCAATCGCCAGGAGCGAGCCAAGCTCACCCGCGAACTGCTGACCCTGCGCGACCCTGGCCTGACGCCCAAGCTGCTGAAGCTGCGACAACGCACCGGAGCGTTGCCCAAGCGCTACAGCTCGGCCGAGATCCGCCATGCCACGCTGACTCAGATCAAGGACTCCGTGGGCGCCGGCCTATCGGTCTGGGGCAGCAACAGGAGCGGCCTGCTGAAGGAAGGCAAGACCCTGGCCTTGGGCCTGTATGAGGAGTTCGACGAATGAAAATGCTCGGCGGCGGATCGATGCGGGCGTTTCTCGCGCGCTACTTCCCGATTTTCATGTTCACGGTGCTGTTGGGCTGTTTCAGCGCTTCGGCCTTGCTGTCCCTGGCGGGCACCACCTATTGGCGTGATCTGCTGTCAGCTCAGCGCACCGACTATCTGGGGATTGCCCTGATGGTGCTGATGCCGCTGCTGGTCCTTGGCAATCTGTTGATCATCCGTGGCCGCTCCTGGGCGGTGTGGGTGGTGGCCGGGTATTTTCTTGGCTGCCTGGCAATGACCATACCGATGATCCAGTACCGCCCTCACCAGGGTGTGTATCTGTTCGCAATCCTGCTGCCGTTGCTTGGGTTGCTGCTACTCAATAGCAAGCGGCACCGGGAAATGCGTGAGAAATTGCTGGAAGTCCGCCACGAGCGACAACGTGTCAAGAAAGCCGCCCGGTAGCGGCGCTGATGAGTCCGGCAGAGCCCGGTGCATTTGAGTGCGGCAGCTTGCACGCCGATGCACCGGTGCGCGATTTTAGTGCTGTACTGCGCTGAGTCGCTGAGCAAACCTGCGGACTTGTGCGCTGGCATAACTCTTGCGCGGGTTGCTCCACCGCTCAGGCCCGCAGGAGGCACGCCGTGTCGATTCATGTCGCATTGCACCATGTCACGCACTATCGCTACGACCGCGCCGTCGAACTGGGCCCGCAGATCGTCCGCCTGCGCCCGGCTGCCCACAGCCGCACGCGAATCCTCTCCTATGCGCTGAAGGTCCAGCCCGAGCAGCATTTCATCAACTGGCAGCAGGACCCCCAGGGCAACTATCTGGCGCGCCTGGTGTTTCCGGAGAAAACCGCTGAGCTACGGATCGAGGTGGATCTACTGGCGGAGATGGCGGTGTTCAATCCGTTCGACTTCTTCCTTGAGCCTTACGCGGAACAGATTCCCTTTGCCTACGCTTCCGATGAGCAGCGTGAACTCGCGCCGTATCTGCAAACCTTGCCCCTGACGCCGAGGTTCCAGGCCTACCTGGACGGTATCCCACGCACGCCGCTGCCGGCAGTGGACTTCCTGGTGGGCTTGAATCAGCGGCTCAGTGCCGACATCGCCTACCTGATCCGCATGGAGTCTGGCGTGCAGACCCCGGAGCAAACCCTGCTCAATGCTTCCGGATCCTGCCGCGACTCGGCTTGGTTGCTGGTGCAACTGTTGCGCAATCTGGGCCTGGCGGCGCGTTTTGTCTCTGGTTACCTGATCCAGCTGACGGCGGACGTCAAATCCCTGGATGGTCCTTCGGGCACCGAGGTGGATTTCACCGACTTGCACGCCTGGTGCGAAGTGTATCTGCCCGGTGCCGGCTGGATTGGCCTGGATGCCACCTCTGGGCTGTTCGCTGGAGAAGGGCACATTCCCCTGGCGTGTAGCCCCGATCCGTCTTCAGCGGCGCCTATCACTGGTCTGGTGGAGCCTTGCGAGTGCGAATTCAGCCATGAAATGAGTGTGGAGCGAATCTGGGAAGCCCCCCGGGTGACCAAGCCCTACACCGACGAGCAATGGCTGGCGATCCAGGCCCTGGGCCGGAAGATCGATGCCGATCTGCTGGAGGGCGATGTGCGCCTGACCATGGGCGGCGAGCCGACCTTTGTCGCCATCGACGACCCGGATAGCGCCGAGTGGAACACCGCGGCCCTGGGGGCTAACAAACGGCGCCTGTCCGGCGAACTGTTCCAGCGCCTGCGCCAGCACTACGCCCCCAAGGGGCTGGTGCACTTTGGCCAGGGCAAGTGGTACCCGGGGGAACAGCTGCCGCGCTGGTCGCTGAACTGCCACTGGCGGCGCGACGCTGTGCCGATCTGGCAGAACAGTGCGTTGATCGCCGACGAACATGAGGATTACGGCGCCGACGCGCAGTTGGCCGAGCGCTTTCTCGCCAGCGTCGCCGAGCGCCTGAAGCTGCCAGCGCGCTTTGTGTTTCCCGCCTATGAGGACAACTTCTACTACCTGTGGCGCGAGGGCTGCCTGCCGTTGAATGTCAGCGCCGAGGACTCGCGACTCGAGGATGCCCAGGAGCGCCAGCGCCTGCGCAAGGTCTTCAGTCAGGGGCTGGACAAGGTCATTGGCCAGGTGCTGCCTCTGGCCCGCACTGCCCAGGGTGATCAATGGCAGAGCGGGCGCTGGTACTTACGAGACAGCCATTGCCGCCTGGTGCCCGGGGACTCGCCGCTGGGTTATCGATTGCCCCTGGCTTCCCAGCCTTGGGTGACGGCGGCGGAATATCCCTTCATTCATCCCACCGATCCGAACCAGGACTTCGCCGAACTGCCGGACCGTGCGCAATTGCACGCAGTCAGTGAACCGGCGGCGTTGGATGAGCGCGTGCCGCAGGTCGATCAATCTGCGGATTGGCTGACTCGCACCGCCCTGTGTGCCGAAGCGCGCGAGGGGCGGTTGTACCTGTTCATGCCTCCTCTGGAACGGCTTGAGGATTATCTGCAGCTAGTCGGCGTGATCGAGGCCACCGCCGACGAGCTGCGCTGTCCGGTGCTGCTGGAGGGCTACGAGCCGCCGGCGGACCCGCGCCTGTGCAACTTCCGGGTGACCCCGGATCCGGGGGTAATCGAAGTCAACGTGCAGCCCTCCGTTAGCTGGGACGAGTTGGTAGAGCGCACCGAGTTCCTCTACGAGCAGGCTCGGCAGACTCGCCTGACCAGTGAGAAATTCATGATCGATGGGCGTCATACCGGTACCGGTGGCGGCAACCATTTTGTTCTTGGTGGGGCAACCCCGGCGGACTCGCCGTTCCTGCGGCGCCCCGACCTGCTGCGCAGCCTGATCAGCTACTGGCACAATCACCCGTCGCTGTCCTACCTGTTTTCCGGCTTGTTCATCGGCCCGACCTCTCAGGCACCAAGGGTCGACGAGGCGCGCAACGATGCGCTGTACGAACTGGAAATAGCCTTCGCGCAGATGCCCGAGCCCGGAGAAGAGTGCGCCCCTTGGCTGGTGGACCGGCTGTTGCGCAACCTGCTGATCGATGTCACTGGCAACACTCACCGCGCCGAGTTCTGCATCGACAAGCTGTACTCGCCGGACGGCCCCACTGGGCGCCTCGGCCTGCTGGAACTGCGGGCCTTTGAAATGCCCCCCCATGCACGTATGAGCCTGGTCCAGCAGTTGTTGCTGCGGGCGCTGGTGGCGCGTTTCTGGCGCGAACCCTATGCCCCGGACAAGCTGGCGCGCTGGGGCACCGAGTTGCACGATCGCTTCCTGCTGCCGCATTTCATCGAACAGGATTTCGCCGATGTGCTGGTCGAGTTGAACGTCGCGGGATATCCGCTGCGCGCCGAATGGTTTGCCGCGCACCTGGAGTTCCGTTTTCCCAAGGTGGGCGACTACGCGGTCAGCGGCATTGAATTGGAGTTGCGCCAGGCTCTGGAGCCCTGGCATGTGCTGGGGGAGGAAGGCGCGCCCGGGGGCGCCGTGCGTTATGTCGACTCTTCCCTGGAACGCCTGCAGGTCAAGGTCAGCGGGTTAGTGGCCCAGCGTCATGTGCTGACCTGCAACGGTGTGGCGCTACCGTTGCAGCC